>NZ_JBFUKF010000008.1:0-44474 GCF_056400985.1 Mucilaginibacter sp. P4_G9
ATCCCAACTGATGTAACACAGTATAAAATATTCTGGGGAGGACATTTTATTTTTATACACAGGTTCGCTCAGAATAAGGAAAAAACCATCTTTAAAAATGGGTTTGGCACCGGGGTATTTTCTTTTAGTAATGATACGCTTAAGGAAGAAGAGCAAATATCAAATTACAGGCTTCTTCAGGGCAATAAATTTACTGTTAAAGTCACGATGAATGGTCATGACGAATATACCCAGGTGATTAATAGCGCTACAAATGGCCGATCTGTAGAAATATACAAGCGAGTCAAATAACATCCCTTATTTAAAAATGATGTGAAAATTCTTGCGTTGCGGTTGCATCACCGGCTTTACACCTATGAGTGTCGCTGCAAAGGCCATGATGCACGCGAATTCAAGTAAAACAGGATAACTGCTATAACGATGTTGCTGTCTTATTTTTGGAAGGATTTTTTCACCTTCAAATAGATTCATGACGTGATAAGGCTTAAAGATGCAATATAATCAGCATGACTGTAATCCGTATAAACACAATTTACAACTACTTGAATGCCATTCACAGACAGTAAAGGCTAACACGGAGGTCAACAGGGCAGCCTGCAAAACTAAAAAAAGCATATCCAATCGGTCCTAAAACCTTTCAAATATGCTCTTTTTTGCTTTTGTTTCCTGTCGGGATGAGAAGATTCGAACTTCCGACCTCCAGCACCCCATGCTGGCGCGATACCGGGCTACGCTACATCCCGAAATAATGTAGGGAGTGCAAATATATAATTTGCAGGTATAATTTAAAACTGTAAATTAATTACCATCCCTTTTCGACCTCAAAAAATTTTTTTCGCTTGTTTTACAACCCCAAAGCGGGCTTATGTCATTTTATTTTTAAATATTATAAGTGTATCATATTATTGCGATTTTAAGTTTTTAACTTAACGGCCTTGACAAATATTATTTGCCGATGTTTTCCGTTTAATTTTGTATCCGATACTTTAGTGCTGAACTATGCCATCTGTTGAAAATTATGAATTACTGATAGTAAAGATTAACATCTTTATAAGAAAGTATTATTTCAATAATTTTTTGCGCGGTTTAATATTCCTGGGCGCAGGCTTGTTTACGGCCTATGTTGTTATTACACTTAGCGAGTATTTCGGCAACTTTAATACCCTTTTCCGCACCATTCTTTTTTACTTTTTCATCCTGCTTAATATTGGTTTGATATGCTGGTTAATATTGCCGCCATTGTTAGCCTGGTTTAAATTGGGCAAATCACTTACACATGACGAAGCCGCCGAAATTATTGGCAGGCATTTTCATGATGTGAACGATAAGCTGCTAAATACGCTTCAGCTTAAAAAATTAGTCGCTGCCGATGTAAATCACCGGGAGCTTATTGAGGCCAGTATTGATCAAAAGATAGAATCATTAAAGCCGGTAAGCTTTCCGTCGGCTATTAACATCCGCGAGAACACCAAATATTTAAAATGGATCCTGGCTCCGGCAGCCGTTATTATAGTAATTGCCTTTGCTGCGCCATCTGTTTTAACCGAAAGCACAAAAAGGCTTATCAGGCATAATGAATATTTTATACCGGCCGCGCCTTTTAAGTTTAATGTGCTAAACAAAACACTGTCCGTTGTTCAGGGCGATGACCTTAAAATCGACTTAAAACTGGATGGGGATAAACTACCGGCAGATGTATATATAGAAACCGCCAATAATACTTTTAAGCTGGATAAAGAAACCATCAGCCGTTTTCATTACCTATTCAGCAACCTTCAGCAAAACACCCGGTTTAAACTTATGGCGAATGGCTTTGCCTCGCAATTATACGAGATTAAGGTAAACCAGAAGCCCGCCCTGCTGCATTTTGATGTGGAGCTGAGCTATCCCGCCTATCTGCATAAAAAAAACGAAACGCTGGTAAACGCCGGCGACCTGGTGGTACCCGCCGGCACCAATATTAAATGGCAGCTGCATACCCAATATGCTACCGGCATAACCTTTTTAATGAACAATGTTATACGCCCGACGCTACCCAGTGGTAACGACGTTTTTGAGCATAGCGAAAATGTTTATAAAAATGCCGTTTATAAGCTTAGTCCCCTAAATACACAGGTAAACCACAGCGATTCTGCTACCTATCATATCAATGTGGTATTGGATGAAGCGCCGGTGATCAGCGTAGAGGAGAAGCCGGATTCGGTAAGCATGAAGTCGTTGTATTTTAATGGGAAAATACAGGACGACCATGGATTTTCGGCTTTAAATTTCCATTATAGTGTACAGTCATCCGGCAATAAGGGCAATCCCAAAACGTTTATAAAACGGGTGGAAGCAGATATGAGGCAAACGCAGGCGGATTTCTTCTATTTTTGGAATTTAAAGGATTTGGGCATTAACCCCGGCGACCAGGTATCCTATTTTTTCGAGGTGGCCGATAACGATGGAGTAAACGGACCTAAAAAGGCCCGCACCCCCGCGCGTACGCTAAACCTGCCCGATGCAAAGGAGATAAATGAGCAGTTGAATGCCGGCACACAGGCTATCAAACAAAAAATGCAGTCGGCCATTAAACTGGCAGGGCAGGTTGAGCACGATTCGCAAAAACTGAATCAATTACTACTTAATAAAAACACCCTCTCTTTTGATGAAAAAAAGCAGGTGGAAGACCTACTGCAAAAACGGAAAGACCTGGAAGACCTGGTGAAGGAAATTAAGGACGACAACAAGAAAAACCTATACAACCGCCAGGAAAACCAACAACAGAACGAAGAAATATTAGCCAAGCAAAAACAAATAGAAGATTTGTTTAATAACGTGCTTGATCAAAAAACAAAGGAGTTGCTTCAAAACCTGCAGCGGCTATTAAACGAGCAGCAAAAAGATGCCACACGCGACAATTTATCCAAAATGCAGATGGATAATAAATCGTTAAAAAAAGAACTCGACCGAATGCTGGAGCTTTATAAAAAGCTGGAGTTTGACCAAAAACTGAATCAGCATATAGATCAGCTTAATAAACTGGCCGATAAGGAACAAAAGCTATCCGAAAAAACCAACCAGCAGGGCACCGATAAGCAACAATTACAGCAGGAGCAGGATAACCTGAAAAAAGACTTTGAAGATATTAAAAAAGGGCTTGATGACCTGCAGAAAACAAATGACGAGGCCGAGCATAAAAGCGACTTTAAGAACCCCGAAAAAGAAACGCAGAGTATAGACCAACAAATGGAGCAAAGTGCCGGCGAACTGCAAAAGAACAACAAGGGCAAGGCAAGCAAGGCGCAGCAGCAGGCGGCTAAAGAAATGCAGCAACTGGCCGGTAAGCTGCAGCAACAAGACCAGGAGGGCGAAAGCAAGGAAAATTCAATTGATGCGCAGCAACTGCGCGAGTTGTTGAAAAGCCTGGTAAACAGCTCTTTTAACCAGGAAAAGCTGATGCAGACATTGAAAAGCACCAGCCCTGCAGATCCATCTTATATTACGCTATCGCAAAATCAAAAGGATATTAAAGATAACCTGAAAACGGCCGAAGATAGTTTGTATGCGCTGAGCAGGCGGATTCCGCAAATCCAGTCGACCGTAAACCAGGAGATCACCAGTATTAATACCCATATTGACCAGGCGCTGGATAACCTTGGCGAAAGGCGCACAGCCGAAGCCAACCGCAACCAGCAATATGCCATGACATCCATGAATAACCTGGCCCTGATGCTGAGCGAGGCATTGGATCAGCTGCAAAAAATGATGAACAAAGGCAAGGGCGGCAAAGGCAAGCCCCAGTCGCTATCGCAGCTATCAAAAATGCAGCAGCAGCTAAACCAAAATATGCAAAAGGCGCGCGAGCAGATGCAACAGCAGGGCAACCAGGGTAAAGAAAAGCAGGGCGGCCAGGGAAATATGAGCGAGCAACTGGCCCGGATGGCCCGCCAGCAGCAAATGATAAGACAGCAACTGGAGCAGATAAATAGGGAAGAAAATAAGAATGGGACGGGTGATTTAGGTAATTTAGATAAAATTTCGCAAGAAATGGAACAAAATGAGCATGATCTCGTAAACAGGAAAATCACAAATGAAACGCTGAAGAGGCAACAACAAATTCAGAGCCGGTTATTGGAAGCTGAGAAGGCACAACAGGAACGGGAACAAGACCAGCAAAGAGAAAGTAAAACCGGCAAAGATGTACCTCCGGGGTACATAAAAGCACTGCAGGGATACCAGCAACAGAGAGCAAAACAAACGGAGCAGATAAAAACTGTATCTCCGGCACTTAATTTGTATTACAAGCAAAAAATAAAATCATACTTTGATCAACTTAATGCCAAATAATATGGAACAGGCAAATGTTCGAACCAGCGAATTATACACGTTACAGCTACCGTCGACCCCGGAGAGCATAACGCAGCTTGAAGCGCTGATAGAAGAGATTGCTGATAAACATAATGTTGCTGAGGATACCTTCGCCAACATGATGACCTGCTTAAACGAAGCAGCTATAAATGCCATTATGCATGGCAATAAACTCGATATATCAAAAAAAGTGATCGTTAATGCCGAGGTTGAGCCCAAGCGCATTATATGGACAGTGACTGATGAGGGCGAAGGCTTTGACTATGATCACCTGGCCGACCCAACGGCCCCCGAAAACCTGGAAAACCTTACCGGACGCGGCGTGTTCATTATTAAACACCTGGCCGATCAATGTATTTTTAACACTGCCGGCAACGAAATAGAACTACATTTTAAAATATAATGCCGGCCATCCAGTTTTTTGAAGAAGATATCAGCTACAAATTAAAAAATAAAACCCAGGTACGGCAATGGATAAAAGATACCATTACCACCGAGGGTTTTAAACTCAAAGAGCTTACCTATATCTTTTGTTCGGACGCGTATCTGCTGCAGCTTAACCAGCAATACCTTGATCATGATACCTATACTGACATTATCACCTTTGATAACAGCGAGACAGAAGGCAGCATTGTGGGCGATATTTTTATCTCTGTGGAGCGCATCCGCGAAAATGCTGCAAAGTTTGGGATAACCGACACAGAGGAACTTCACCGGGTAATTATTCATGGCGCACTGCATCTTTTAGGCTATACAGATAAAAGTGTTGTTACAAAGAAAAAAATGACACAGAAAGAGGATGAGTACTTGGCTAAGAGAAATTTTATTAGCTAATTTTACTTAGTCATTTGTTTAACCATCAATTATTTATAACCATGAAATTAATTACGCTAATATTAGCTTTCTTTTTAATGTCGCCCCCATCCTCGGTTTATGATTTTAAATTAAAAACCATCGACGGCGACAACTTTTCCCTGGCCAAATATAAAGGCAAGAAAGTACTTATTGTAAATACAGCCTCCAAATGCGGCTTTACCAAGCAATATAAAGACCTTGAAGCATTGGCCGAAAAATACAAAGGTAAACTGGTGGTAGTAGGCTTTCCGGCAAACAATTTTGGCGGACAGGAGCCCGGCACCAACCAGGATATTAAAACCTTTTGCAAAGAAAACTTTAATGTTACCTTCCCCATGAGCGGCAAGGTGAGTGTTTTAGGTTTGGATATTGATCCCTTGTTTCAATACCTTACCACAGCGCCAAACCCGGAATTTACCGGCGACATCAAATGGAACTTCGAAAAATTCCTGGTTGACGAGAATGGCAAACTGATACACCGTTTCAGATCGCAAACCACGCCATTATCTGACGATATTACCAAATATCTTAACTAAGGTAGGCTGGTATTATATATAGCGAGGTCCTGGGTTTACCGGGGCCTTTTTTTGTTGGGGAAGGCGACCCATGATGTTTTTGCAAAAAAAACTTTCTGTTGTGCTGAGTGGTAAAATTTCGCGAAATTCTGAAGGGGAAATGACAAACCGGCGAAAGACTTACGAAGTTTTAAAAACTTCGTAAGTCTGGGATTCTCCAACGTGTCATGGGTGGGACTCACTGTAAAAACCCAGGGAAAACAATGACATCTTAAAAAAGAGCGTCACTGCGAGAGGTACGACGAAGCAATCCCCAACTATATAAAGCGGATCTGCATAGCTACTCTGTAATTCGGGGATTGCTTCGTGCCTACCCATGACGTATTAGACTTTCAAGGTATAAAGGCCTGTCAGTCTGAGCCTGTCGAAGACTCGTGCGGAGGGGCCTTTGCCCGCTATGCTTCGACAGGCTCAGCATGACAGCCCTTTTAGTAACGTCATTCCCCCTTCAGAGTCCACGGATTTTACCACTCGCAATGACGATTAAGAGGGTTGCGTGTCACAGTTTATTCGTCATGCATCTTCGCGCTGTACAGTCTGCCAATAGATCCTTCACGGCATTCAGGATGACTAAAGCTTTTCCTATCCGCCCAATTTTTCACCATTAAAAAGGCCTTTCCCGATAAGATCAGAAAAGGCCTTTTTAAAAGCTTTTGTATGCCCTCTTAAAAAAGAGGAAGGGTAATTAAACTCTTTTTGATTTGATACGAGCTGCTTTACCGGTAAGGGCACGCAGATAGTATAATTTAGAGCGACGCACTTTACCGTGACTGTTCACTTCAATTTTATCAATGTTTGGAGAGTTAATAGGGAAGATACGCTCAACACCTATACCATTAGAAACTTTACGAACGGTGAATGTTTCTGAGTTACCTGCACTGTTACGTTGTATAACAACACCCTGGTAAACCTGGATACGTTCTTTGTTTCCTTCTCTGATTTTATAATGCACACTTACAGTATCACCAGCCTTAAAGGAAGGAAACTGTCTTTTTTCTATTGATTGCTCTTCAACAAATTTTACTAAATCCATGATTTTTAGCTCTTAAAGCGATTTTTAGCCCGTAAAAATCGGATTGCAATTATAGGGATTATTTTTTATAAATGAAAGTCTATTTTAAAAATTTCCACAATTTGCATTTTGTTAACAATTTGATGGTGATTATATTGATTCTGTGGGCGGTTTGTTTTCATTATCGGTAAATCAACGGTCAAAGATAACTAATCCTCTAAAACGGGGGCATCCGGCTTTTTTTCGGTAAAATAAGCCACCACGGTGTATCCTAAACCAATAATAAGCAGGTTAAATACAAAGTTAATAAGGGTATCACTTACCGAATGCGAGCGGCTGTCGATATCAATAAATGTATAAACGGCATAAGCAAATGCTATAGCCAATATTACCCAGCCGGCAACAGCTGCGGGAAGGTAAATAATTCCTTTGCGGGTGAACCAGTTTAATTTCATGATCTTAATTTTTAATGGAGATACTTTCTGTCATCACATAACCTATAAAAACAAACACGATAGCCAGGCTGATAAGGATCAGCAAAATGTTCCATAATTTTATTTTTACGGTGATACTGAGCTCCTTTACTTTGCGCCGATCGGGGTCAATCTGTTGAACCTGTACATGCAAAATGGATAGTACATTAATAATAATGCATACAATCGGCAAAACAAATAATACTATTGGTCCCAGGAAATCTATAAAAGGAATTTTTGCCAGGCCAGACAGCAGCGTAAACATAGCCGCAAACCATCCCATCCGGGCATGAAAAAAGTAGAACATAAATACACATAGTAAAAAATAGCAGGGCACTGCAATAAGCCAAACCCCAAGGGCTGCAGAACGGCTTGCGTTCATGATGGCCATCTTCACCGTATTTTGATGATGTGAAGGATTTATATCCGGTACTTTTAAATTTTCCATCTGCTGTAAAAAATCATCGTTATTTTTCATGTTAATTACGTTTAAAATGCATTTAGTTGAATTTGGTTGCATTAAAACAACATATTTCTTAATTTTTCTAAGCCACGGGACATCAATGATTTTACTGTTCCCTCATTTTTACCCAGGATCTCGCTGATCTCGGTATTGGTTTTTTGTTCAAAATAGCGTAGCGCCACAACCTCCTGGTACTTGATATCAAGCTTAAGCAGGTTCTGGCGTATTAAGTTATAATCATTGTATGCTTTAATCTCCTGCTCCATTATTTCCCGCTCATTATCAGCATTTTCGTGCAACAGCTTCTCCATCTGTGGGTTCTCCAGTAATTGTTGTAGCGATTGCGGTTTGTATTTGCTACTGCGGTAATATTGGTTAAGCTCGTTGGTGGCGATGCGGTACAGCCAGGATGATAAGCGAATGCCCCTCCATTGAAAAGTGCCAATCTTAAGAAACGCCTTTAAAAATGTTTCGGCGGCAATATCTTTTGAAAGGTCATAATCGCCGGTGCGGCGCATAATATACCCAAAAACAGGCTTATACCACCTATCAAACACCTGCCCAAAAGCAGCGGGCTCTGTTCTGCATTGTTCAATAAGCTGGGCTTCCTGGCTGGGGTTCATAGTTGCAACATACCTGTAATGCAATAGGCATCATTTGGTTGCAATCTAATTTAGGGAAAGTGAATGGGTTTTGGTTGAATAGGTAAATACTCATGTTTATTGAAGAACTCTTGTCGTGGGAGTGACTGTGCTTCGGTATTAAGCAAGTTACCCACTCACTTGATCCAACCTAATCAACCCCTCACCAATTTACTCCAATAAATCCGGCCTGCGCACCCTGGTACGTTCCAATGCCTGCTCAAAGCGCCATTTTTCAATTTCGGGGGTATTGCCGCTTAACAGGATCTCGGGCACCTTGTAGCCATTCCAATCGGCTGGGCGGGTGTATACAGGGGCATCCAGCATATCGTCCTGGAAGGAGTCGGATAGGGCCGACGTTTCGTCACTCAGTACGCCGGGGATGAGCCGGACAACAGCATCAACCAAAACCGCCGCCGGGAGTTCGCCGCCGGATAATACATAATCGCCTATACTTATCTCCCGGGTTACATAAATGTCGCGGATGCGTTGATCTATGCCCTTATAATGCCCGCATAAAATAATGATGTTGCCWTTAATTGATAGCTGGTTGGCAATGGCCTGGTTAAGCCGCTCGCCATCGGGCGACATGAATATCACTTCATCGTACTCACGTTCGGATTTTAGCTTTTCGATACAGGCTGCAAACGGAGGAATGGTCATTACCATGCCGCTGCCACCACCATAGGGGTAGTCATCAACGCTTTTTTGTTTGCTGGTGGAGTAATCGCGCAGGTTATGCACATGTATTTCGGCGATGCCCTTTTTTTGAGCGCGCTGCAAAATAGAATGTGCAAATGGGCTATCCAGCAAACCGGGTAATACAGAAATGATGTCGAAACGCATAGTGCAAATGTGCAAATTTCAGATTTCAAATGTGCAAATGAAGAAAAGAAATGGTTAATAGAACATCATTCGTGAAGAAAATCCTTAATCCCGGCTTTTTTGTCTACATATTAACCCTATCCTCTATGTTGATAGATTCCCCATAAATTCCCGGCTGGATCAGTAAAATGCGCTGTTATCTCTGGAAAATCTTTACCGATAGGTTGTACAATAGTGCCACCATTGGCCATAATAGACTCAACTGTAGCTTCTGCATCATCAACCATAATGGATATGAGCAGGCCGGGCTCGCTCATTGGCTTTCGCCCGGTTACCCACATGCCGCTTACCTGGCCAACGCCATCATCAAAGGAAGCGAAGCCTTCGTTGTTGATACGGATCTGCCAGCCAAAAACTTTTTGAAAAAATATAGCTGATTTGGTAATGTCATTTGCCGGAATTTCGATATAGCAGATCTTGCCATTGCCGTAAGTTGGTTCGTTTGCCATGATGATTTAATTTTTTGGCCTTTAGCCTTTTATCTTCAAATGGATTTCTGGATCTGCCAGCGATGGCCGAAGGGGTCTTCAATCTCTCCCTGGCGGTAGCCGTAATCATAATCCTGTATGGGCGATTTTATTTTTGCACCAAATGCAACGGCTTGATCAATTACGGCATGCACATCATCTACAAAAAGACCGATGGTTACCGATGGTTTATTTTTATCCAAACTAAAAAATCCCGAATACGGGGTTTCTTCGTGCAGGTGAAACATAGCCCCATTGATTGAGAGCTCGGATACGTGAATACTTCCATCATCATTACCAAACCGGCGGAGTTCCCGTGCGCCGAAGGCATTGATATAAAAACTGATATCGGTAACCCCGCCGGGAATGGCCAGCATGGGGGCAAAAATTGGTTTATCTTTCATAATTATATGGTTTAATTAATCCTCGTCATCCAATGTAAAAATTTCTTCAACCGGTTTGCCAAAAACGCGGGCTATTTTCAGTGCCAGTACAGTTGATGGCACATAGCGGTTGCTCTCGATGGTATTTATGGTCTGGCGCGATACACCTATAGCTTCGGCCAGGTCGGCCTGGGTTATGTTTTTGATGGCTCGCTCTACCCTTATGTTGTTTTTCATGGCTGTGCTTATTCCTTAATTAAACGGTTATTCTGGAATATCTTCCACCTGAAACGGACAATAAAGAATACAAGGGGAACCAGTAGGTTTAAAAACAATATATGCTCGGTATCTGTAGAAAAAACCAGGCTGATGATCAAAAACAAATAATTAACATATACGGCCCATTGCAACGAATCGAGCCGCAATTGTACTATTTGTTCATCTTCAATTTTCTCCTTTGAAAATGCTGCAATGAATAAACCAACAGCCATTAATAAGGTTGTCGACATAAAAAACAGATGCCGGCCATTAAAGATACCCATATCCGCATCGTCTGCGTGGAGACCCATTAGCTGTTTTTTGTACAATACAAAAGGGATGTGCACAAATACCAAAAAGTAACCCAAATAGCGGCACCAGTAAGGGAATAAGAATAATGGTTTCATATTTGTAAAGTTTGGTTTACCAAATGTAAAATAAACTTTACAAATGTCAAAAACATTTGACAAATTTTTTTTTCGCGCTTTTTTTAATAAGTTACTGAACACAAAAAAGGCCGGCGATAGACAGCCAGCCTTTAAAATTTTATAAAGCCCGGATTACAAACTCAACCATTTTTTTCTCACGGCCAATTGCTGGGTATTGGGATTATCTATCGATGTAATTTTATATTTCACCCTTGTGTTTTTTAGCAAGGTAACCGGCAAAATAATATTTTGGCCGTCGCGGCTTACAGTTACCTGTATTTTATCCCCGGGCTTTTTGCCACTTATCATTGTAGAGGGATCGGTAATGGGGTTGCCGTCAATGGCAGTTATTTCATCGTTTACATTAATGCCATCAATATAAGCTGCAGTACCACGGGTTACAGTGGTTACAATTACTTTTTTTGTTGCTGTTGTCGCGGTTGTAATACCCAGGGCCGCTTCATTATTGTCGGCCAGCTCATCGTTTATTTTGTAGCCGGCGTAACCCAGGTATTTATTGTAGTCAACAGGATCAAGTCCGTTAATGTATTTTTTATAAAAATCATCCAGCTTTTTGCCTGCAAACATTTCAAAGCTTTTTTTAAACTCTGCATCGGTATAGCCGCGTTGTTTGGTTTTGTAGTACGTGGTATACATATACTTCATCACATCATCAAGCGAGTGTTTTTGGTTTGAGCTGTTGATGATCTCCAGGTCGAGCATCATGCCTATTATAGCTCCTTTTGTATAATAGGATATAGTGGTATTATTGGAGTTCTCATTAGGACGATAGGCCTTGATCCAGGCATCATAGCTCGATTCGGCTACCGTTTGTACATCTTTACCCGGCAGGTTTTCCAATATGTTAAATTCATTGGCTATCTGATCCAGGTAGTTTTCCGGCGAATAAAGATTGGTACGGCGTATGGCTATCTCCTGGTAATACTCGGTAAAACCCTCGGCTATCCAAAGGTTGGTAGTATAGTTTTCATTATCATAATCAAACGGGCCTAAAACAATTGGTCGCAGGCGTTTTACGTTCCATAAATGAAAATGTTCATGAGCTACCAGGCCTAAAAAACTTTGGTAGGCTTTTTCGTTACCATAATTATCGCGCGAGGCCCCCAAAACTGTTGAGCTCAAATGCTCAATACCACCGCCCCCGCGAAGGTGATTATGTACTATAAAGGTATAATGCCGGTTAGGGTTTTCGCCAAATATCGCGACCTCCTGCTCAACAATGGCGTGCATGTCTTTTTTAAGGCGTTCCTTATCGTAATTGCCGCCTCCGTACATACACACCTCGTATTTAACGCCCGATACATCAAAGCCAAAAACATCCTGGTTTCCTACTTCGATAGGCGAATCAAACAGGATATCAAAATTAGGCGAACGCCTTACAAACGGATCGCCATTTACCATTTCTAAACTGGTTGAAACTTTTGCCCAGTCGTTATAAGGTTTTATGGTGATGGTTGATGGCGAATGCAGCATATTGGCCGGGTAAATAAATATACCGGATGTTGACAGAAAACCATGCGATGCATCGATATAACTGGTACGTACCGATATTTCATTRGCGTAAACGCGGTACCTTACCGTTATCTCCTTTATGTTTTTTGTATTAATGCGCCAGGTGTTTTTATTCATCTTGGGCRATGCCACAATTTTGCCGTTTATACTGGCGCTAAAGGCTTCTATATTTTTGGCGAACTCCCTTATCAGGTATGATCCGGGTGTCCAGACAGGCATTTTAAGGTCGAGTGTGTTTTGCTTTAATCCCGAGATATGCATTTCAATCTCGGCATAATGGGCCTGTGCTTCTGGAAACGAAACAGTATAAGATATAATAGCCGTGGCTTGCGCCTTACTGGCGGATAAATTCATAAATAGTAAAATTAATGATACAGTTGAGGTCAGCTTAATAGGTTTCATGCCCGCAAGTTATAAAAATTATGGTTTTTTAAAATATAAGGCTTTTAAGCACTTGTAAAATGGTTGATACATGTAACTATTATAAATACAGGCAGATTAAGTTTGCAATCATTTATTAAGATGAAGTTAGTAGAGCCTATATCCCGGAAACTTATACGCTTAGGTAAATTATACCTTAACGCGCTGGCCAGGCATACTGCCCACCTGGATGTTACCCGGTACCATTTTATTTTATCGCTGATCTATTACCACAACGGGCAGCTTACGCAAAACGCATTGGCGCAGATATTGGATAAAGATAAATCGGCTATGGTGAGCATCATCAATATGCTTACGGCCAAAGGCTTTGTTTACCGTGAAACCAACCCCAATGATCGGCGCGAACATTTGCTTAAGGTTACCGAAAAAGCAAAACTGGCCGTACCGCAGATAGTGAAAACATTTGAACATATTAATTCGGATATCACCAAGGGGATCTCGGCACATGAAATGAAGATATTTGAAAGCGTATTGCAAAAAATGCAAAACAATATTAAACCCCATTCAACCCAACCCGATTTAAAAATCACAAAATGATTAATGCAAAATGAGAACAAGGTATATCATTTACATAGCGCTGGCATTGCTGGTTGCTTTTTTAGTTTACAACAAGTTTTTTAGCCAAAAAGCCAAAGAAACAGCCGCTGCTAATGCCGGCGGTAAAAGCGGCAAAAGGAAAAACGGCCCTGTAGCAGTTAACATCATGATTGTAAAGGATACTGCTGTAAACAATATTATTGATGTAACCGGTAGCATTGATGCCAACGAAAAAGTAAGCCTTGTAAGCCAAACAGCCGGCAACATTACAGGTATTTATTTTACAGAGGGAAGTAAAGTAAAAAAAGGGCAGCTGTTGGTTAAGGTTTATAACCAGGACCTGGAGGCATCATTGGCACAAAACCAGTACCAGGTAACCCTGGCTAAGCAGGTTGAGTACCGCAACAAAGTATTGCTGCAAAAAGAAGCCATAAGCCAGGAAGAATACGATACCTCGCTAACCTCGCTAAACTCATTAAAAGCCGCCGCTGATGTAATTAAAGCACAGATAAGCCGGACAGAAATTCGGGCACCGTTTTCCGGGACCATCGGCTTACGGAATGTTAGCCCGGGCAGTTATTTATCGCCGGCCGCCCCTATAGCGCAGCTTGTAAATATAGATCCTGCAAAGCTTACTTTCTCTGTTCCTGAAAGGTATCTTTCTATCCTTGGTGCAGGCAGTAAAGTGATGTTTAATATAGAGAGCTCAAGGGAAAACTTTACAGGTACTGTATATGCTATTGAGCCATCAATAGATGTTAACTCGCGTACCATTACCGTGCGTGCAAAGGCGCCCAACCCCAAAGGGTTATTAACCGCAGGTAGTTTTGCCAAAATAAATTTAACGCTCGATCAGATTCCTAAAACCATCCTGCTGCCAACGCAAGCTGTAATTCCTGATTTAAAAAGCAGCCTGGTTTATATTTACCATAATGGAGTAGCTATCACTAAAGCGGTAAAAACCGACATGCGAACCGATACTAAAATACAAGTTATAGACGGCCTAAAACCCGGCGATAGTGTTGTTGTATCGGGCCTTATACAAATGCGACCAAAAGTTCCTTTAAAAATTATTAAAGTTATTAAGTAACCGTTATGAGTTTATCCTCAGTTAGTATAAAAAGGCCGGTATTGGCAACAGTAATGTCAGTAGTTATTGTTGTGTTTGGTATTATTGGCTATAAATTTTTAGGTGTGCGGGATTTCCCTTCGGTAGATCCGCCTATTATTTCAGTATCCACCAGTTACTCTGGCGCCAATGCTGATGTAATTGAATCGCAAATAACGGAACCACTGGAGAAATCCATTAACGGCGTGCCCGGTATCCGCAATATTTCGTCAACAAGCTCTGTTGGGCAAAGCAATATTACGGTTGAATTTGATTTGGATGCCGACCTTGAAACTGCCGCTAACGATGTGCGCGACAAAGTTTCGCAGGCACAACGCCAGCTTCCGCAGGATATTAACGCCCCGCCGGTAGTTACAAAGGCCGATGCCAGCGCTGATAATATAATAACCCTTACCGTAAGCAGTAATACCCGTAATATTACCCAATTGGATGATTATGCCGAAAACGTTTTGCAGGAAGGCCTGCAAACCATTCCTGGTGTAAGTACCATTAACATACAGGGACAGCGGCAATATGCAATGCGCCTATGGATTGACCCTAACAAACTATCGGCCCTGGGCCTTACCGCAACGGATATTGGCGCTGCCCTTGCAAAGGAAAACGTGGAACTTCCGGCAGGTAAAATTGAGGGCAATAATACCGAGGTAACCATAAGGGCCCTGGGTAAATTATCAACCGAAAAAGATTTTAATAACCTCATTATCCGCGCTGATAGCAACCGGGTGATCCACCTTAGCGATATAGGTTACGCGGTTTTGGGTTCGGCAAATGAGGAAACCATATTTAAGGAGTCGGGTGTGCCAATGGTCGGTTTAGCCCTTGTGCCACAGCCCGGTGCCAACTATGTACAGATAGCAAAGGATTTCTATGTCCGCCTGGAACAGATCAAAAAAGATCTTCCGCCAGATATTTCGGTAAAAGTAGCATTGGATAATACCCGGTTCATCAATCAATCCATTACCGAAGTGCAGGAAACACTTCTCATTTCGTTTGTGCTGGTGGTAATCATCATTTACCTGTTCTTCAGGGATTGGCTCATTGCTTTCCGCCCGCTGATTGATATCCCGGTATCATTGATAGGAGCGTTCTTTATCATGTACGTTTTCGGGTTTTCCATCAATATTTTAACACTGTTGGGCATTGTATTGGCAACGGGATTGGTGGTTGATGATGGTATTGTGGTAACAGAAAATATCTATAAAAAGGTTGAGGCCGGTATGGCAATCCGTAAGGCGGCCTTTGAAGGCTCGGCCGAAATCTTTTTTGCGGTAGTTTCTACCTCGGTAACTTTGGCAGCGGTATTTTTACCTATTGTATTTTTACAGGGCTTTACAGGCAGGCTGTTCCGCGAATTTGCTGTAGTAGTTGCCGGGGCGGTATTGATATCAGCCTTTGTGTCCCTTTCGTTAACACCGATGCTGAACGTTAAACTGATTCGTAAGAATAACAAAAAATCAAAATTCTACGAAAAAACGGAGCCGTTCTTTGTTAACATGACCAACTCATATACAGAA
This sequence comes from Mucilaginibacter sp. P4_G9, assembly GCF_056400985.1. Classification (NCBI taxonomy): domain Bacteria; kingdom Pseudomonadati; phylum Bacteroidota; class Sphingobacteriia; order Sphingobacteriales; family Sphingobacteriaceae; genus Mucilaginibacter; species Mucilaginibacter sp. P4_G9. Next base: position 15,945 of record NZ_JBFUKF010000008.1, read on the forward strand.
ACACTGGTTAAGTTTATGAAGGTAAGATGGGTTTCGTTTGTAATCCTCGCAGTATCTTTATTAATTATCGGGATACTTGTAAGGGTGATCCCATCAGAGCTTGCACCGTTGGATGACCGCAGCTTATTACGTTATAGTGTTACGGGATCAGAGGGCGCAACATATGAGTATATGACCCGATACATGGATAAGGTATCGAATCTTGTGGAGGATTCGATTCCCGAGGCCAATGTTAACCTGGAAATCGTTTCTCCATCTTTTGGCGGTGGTGGCTCAGCTAACTCAGGCTTTGGCCGGATTGGTTTGGTGGCGCCGGATAAACGAACGCGAACCCAGCAACAACTGGCCGACTGGATGAACAAAAAGCTGGGTAAAATGCCCGATGCCCGMGCCATTGTAATACAGGAGCAAACCATAAGCGGTGGTGGTAGCGGTGCGCGTACTTCATTACCGGTTCAGTACGTTATACAAAACCAGGATTTTGAAAAGATTCGTGCGGTATTACCGAAATTTTTTGCCGAAGTATCCCGCAGCCCTATTTTCCAGGGAACAGATGTGAACCTTAAATTTACCAAACCCGAGTTAAGGGTGGTTACCGATCGTGACCGCGCCCGTGATTTAGGCGTATCTGTAGATGATATAGCCCAAACATTGCAATTGTATTATAGCGCCGGCCGGTTGGATTACTTTTTGATAAACGGAAAGCAATACCAGGTAATTGCCCAGGTTGACAGGGCCAACCGCGATCAGCCGCTCGACCTGAGATCGGTGTATGTACGGAGCAGCAAGGGAGGTTTGGTACAGTTGGACAACGTGGTAAAAACTACCGAAGGTGCAACCCCTCCGGCTATTTATCATTTTAACCGATATAAGTCGGCCACTATACAAGCTGGTTTGGCTCCCGGCAAAACCGTTGGTGATGGTATTGCCGAAATGGACCGCATAGCGAAAAGCCTGCTTGATGAAACGTTTAGTACTGCTTTAAGCGGACCGTCTCGTGATTATGCCGAGGGATCATCAAATATTCTGTTTGCCTTTGGCTTTGCCCTCTTGCTGATATATCTGGTATTAGCAGCGCAGTTTGAGAGCTTTATGGATCCATTTATCGTGATGCTTACTGTGCCGTTGGCTATTTCGGGGGCATTTATGTCCTTATGGTTATTTAATCAAACACTTAATATTTTCAGCGAGATAGGTATAATTACCCTGGTAGGGCTGGTAACCAAAAACGGGATCCTGATTGTTGAATTCGCTAATCAACGTATGGAGCATGGTATCACCAAATACGAAGCCGCCGTTGAAGCCGCCACGGCCCGTTTACGCCCCATATTGATGACCAGTTTGGCCGTAGTATTGGGTTCGGTGCCTATAGCATTCGCGTTGGGCGCAGGGGCAAAAAGCCGGGTATCATTGGGTATTGTAATTATGGGCGGTATGCTGTTTTCCCTGGTATTAACACTGTATATCATTCCAATGATGTATGTGATCTTTGCTTCAAAAACACGTCGCGATCCCGAGGAAGAGCTGGAAGAAGAATCAAAACCAAAGAAAAAACCAATAAAACTTATTGAAAATTTTTAAGCGATATGATCATTAAAAAAATAGCTTTCCTGGTTTTTTGCTGTACCTTTTGGGGTACAAATACTTGGGCGCAGGATGCACCGCTGCTTACATTAAAGGATGCGGTTGAAATAGCTTTAAAAAACAACTATAATATAAAGTTATCGCAAAACAATAAAACCATTGCTGCCAACAATGTTACACTGGGCAATGCGGGTATTTTACCGCAGTTGAACGGCAATTTTGCATCAACCAACAGTCGCCAAACAACCAAGCAAACCCGTAGCGACGGTACCGTGAACAACATCCGCAATGCGGCAAATACCGGCGTTAATTATGGCGTGGCACTTAACTGGACCATTTTTGATGGTTTTAATATGTTTGCCACCTATGACCAGTTGCAACAGCTGGATAAGCTGGGCGCTTTACGACTGCAGGACACCCTACAAAATACGGTTGCCAATGTGATAGGCACTTATTATGATCTTATCAGCCAAAATGAACAAATAAAAGCGTTGAAAGGGGCTATTGATATTTCGCGTACGCAACTACGTTATGCCAATGATAAGTTTCACGTTGGCCGGGCATCAAGACTGGATGTTTTAAACGCGCAGGTAAATTTAAATACAGATACCGCCAACCTGGTTACGCAATACCAGCTGTTTAAAACAACCAAAATTCAGCTAAACCAGATCCTGGTGCGCGACCTGCAAACCGACTTTGCTGTAGCCGATACCATTGTGGTTGATGATAAGCTGATATTGGGCGATATTTTATCAAAAGCCCAATTGCAAAATCCGGCTATTCTATCTACACAGATAAACCGCCGCCTGGCCGAGATCAACCTGAAACAGGTAAAATCAACCCGCTACCCGCAGGTGGCTGTATCATCCGGTTATACCTTTAGCAATAACAAAACCCCGGCAGGTTTTACTTTACAGCAAAATACGCGTGGCTTAAACTACGGCTTAACCGCTACCATTAATATTTTTGATGGTTTCAACCAAACCCGCCGCGAACGAAACGCCAGGATACAGATAGACAACGCAAATATTAATGCAAAGCAAATTCAGCTGAATATAGAAACCCAGGTGAACAGCCTTTATGCCGCATACCTATCGGGGCTTGATTTGATAAAATTAGGACAGGCTAACGTAGTGATAGCCAAGAAGAACCTGGATATTTCGCTCGAAAAATATAAGCTGGGCAACATCACCCCCCTGGAGATCCGCGAAGCGCAACGCAACTACCTTGATGCGCAATCAAAGTTTTTTGCAGCCCAGTACCAATCAAAGCAAGCAGAAATTACACTTAAACAAATAACCAACACCATAAATATTCAATAAAAAGGCATATTTTATAATTTGTTTGTAAAAAGATATATATTTGATGTATGTCTAACCCCTACAAAATTTGCTTATTGATCGATGATAACTACATCGACAACTTTGTTACGCGTAAGGTTTTAGAGGCCAGCAATTTTGCGGAAACTATAATTGTGCGCCAATCGCCCGCCGAAGCTATTGATTCGCTCAGGTTGGGAATCGTTAAACCGGATGTTATCTTCCTTGATATCCGTATGCCTACAATGAGCGGTTTTGAGTTTTTGGAGGAATATGACCTGTTGGAAATTGATAAGGAAAGCATAAAAATATTTATGCTTTCATCTTCGCTTGATCCTACTGAAATGGAGCAATCGGCAAACAATAAATATATTACTCAGCATATACATAAGCCATTAACCACAAAAGCCCTTGAAGAACTTAGTGCATGATTTTAGTAGCTGATAGCGGATCTTCAAAAACAGACTGGTTGCTGCACGTCGGTCAGCAGGATTCGGTGTCTTTTAAAACCGCGGGCTTAAACCCATATTTTTTGAGCGAAAAAGAAATCGCCAAGGTAATTCACGATCAGGCACCCGGCATGCTTGCCTATGCCGATAAGATTGAGGAAATCTATTTCTTCGGAGCGGGTTGCTCGAGCCCTGACAGGCACGAGATTGTTTCCAATGCTATCAGCCTGTATTTTCCCAAAGCATATGTATCTGTAGATAGCGACCTTTTAGGTTGCGCCTATGCAACCTGTGGTCATGAAAAGGGCATTTGCTGCGTGATGGGTACCGGGTCAAACATATCATTTTTTGATGGGGAGGAAATATTTGAAGGCCAACATGGCCTGGGTTATGTTTTGGGCGATGAGGGCTCGGGCACATGGTTTGGCAAAACCCTGATTACCGATTTTTTATATGGCCGGATGCCAGAGGTAATCAATACAAGGTTTGAAGAAGCCTATCACCTGAACAAAGATATCGTCATCAAAAATGTTTACCAAAAGCCTAATGGTAACACCTACCTGGCTTCTTTCTCAAAATTTGTAAGTGAGATAAAGACCACGCCATACGGGCAGGAAATTTTAGAGCGGGGGTTGATGGAGTTCATTAAAACCAACATTAAATCGTACCACGAATATCACAAATACAAGTGCCATTTTGTAGGGTCCATAGCCTACTTTTTTGCCGAAGAACTTATCGCGCTTTGCCATGAGCAAGGTGTAAAAACCGGCAAGGTTATTAAGCAGCCAATAAATGATCTGATGGCATTTATTTTAAAGCGGAACGAACAGCTGGCGTAAATAACCCGTTATTTCAACATTTTCATTTACGCTGCTGCTACCCTCTTTTTCAACCGCGGCTTTACTATAATAAACAGCATTAGTAATACGGCAATTCCGCTTCCTGCTTTTGGTAAATAATCGCCATGCTGAACGTAAAATGTAATATCGGAGTTAAGGTTGATATCCTGCTTGATAGCGGTTTTTGTCCACCATTTGGTTTGTTGTACAATATCGCCGCGCTGGTTAATAAAAGCCGAAATACCTGTATTTGCAGAGCGGGCTACCCACCTGCGGGTTTCGATAGCGCGAAGCTTGGCATAATCCAGGTGTTGATCTTTCCCTGATGTATTTTCCCACCAGCCATCATTAGTGATAACAGTGATAAACTGGGCTCCCTTTTTTACAGAACGGGCCACATATGCCCCCCAGATAGATTCAAAACAGATAACAGGATCAACCCCGATGCCGCTTTGCGAATAAAAAACATCCGCATCCGGCTGACTGCCATAAGCACCTGTAGCGCCCCCCAAATGTTCAAAAACTGGTTTTAAAAATGATAATACATTACCAAATGGCAATGATTCGGCTCCTGGCACTAACCTCGATTTATGGTAGAATTGTACCTTGTCGCCATTTTCGATATTAAGCGCCGAGCTATAGCTATCGGCAAATACGCCTGGTTGCAATGTTGGGCTTGCGGTTGGTGTGGCGCGGCTATTAAATAACCGGTATGTTTCACTCCCGGTTACCAGGTTTCCATTTTTATAATTACGTAACAAATGATGGGCCTGCTTATAGTATTGGCTTTCAAGAATCCTATCCTCATCTATATAGCCGGGAATGGCGGTTTCGGGCCATAAAAAAAACTCCGTATTAGGCTGTGCCACACTTTGCGACAGGCGGATGAGAATATCTATCTGTGTTGCTACAGGTATAGTTCCTCCTTTTTCATAAGGATCAATATTAGGCTGAACGGCTACTATGTTTGAAGGGTTTTTTTGTTCGGTATAATTGTAGTAGGTGTATAACGAAAAGCATATTGGCAGCAGCAATGTAAGCACAAAAGCACTAATAAGCTTAAGCCTTACTTGTTTTGTTTGGGCTTCGCGCAGGCCTGCATAAATTAAAAAAGCCAGGATATTTGCAGCCCATACCCAAATTGTACCCCCATAAACTCCGGTATACTCATACCATTGAACCCATTGGTGGGTTACAGCAAACCCGTTTCCTAAAGTCATCCAGGGGAAATTCAAATCCCAGCTTTGGTGCAGGTATTCGTAGCCAATCCACAAGCATACCAAACCGGCCAAACCCAAACTGCGGTTGGTTAAAATACGCAGGCGGTAATACAACCAGCATGCCGTAGCCATCAGCAACGGACCAAGCGCGTATGGTATTAATGTAATAGGGATAGCCACTAAATTGCCTACCTGCTTAAGGGCGTTATATACCCAATAGATAGATGCAGTGTTCCAAACAAAAAAGCCGATAAAGGTTACGTTGAAGATCTGCTTACCTTTTTTGGGGGATGCTGATTGAATAATGTTCTCCATCGCCAGTAGCATCGGTACAAAACCAATAAAAAGCAGGAAAGTGGTATATGGGGTAGGCGGCCATGCTATCCACAGTAATAAGCCGGAAAGTATAGCTAACGGAAGATTTTTTTTCATTAAATATATTATGTAGATCTATTTGACTGCACCGTCGGGGTTTGAAAATTTATCTGCATTAAACGTTTCCGATTTGCCTTTAGGGATTGATAACGACTTCCATTTTGAACCGGCTATCATTTTCCCAATAAATACAATCTGACCAACATGATATGGATAATGTGCAAGCTGCCTGTTAATAGAGTCCACAACGGTATGCGCCTCATTACGGATGTAAATAACTTTTTGCCAATCATCCGGAGCTATGGAGTTTAAAGCAGCAAACAGGCATTCCCAGCCCTCGTTCCAGATACTTAGCAGTTCGGCACGGGTGTTAATTTTATCTTCAAACTCGGCATCCCTATGGCGCCATGGTTTTTCTCCATCGGCGTTTAAAAAATCAGTCCAGCGCGATAGCATATTGCCCGATAGGTGTTTAACTATAATGGCAATACTGTTGCTTTCTTCATTAAAACGCCAAAATAAGTCGGCATCATTCAATTGCTCAAATGTTTGCTCTCCAAGCATTTTGTAGTACGCAAATCGCTTTATGGCGCTATCTAAATAATTTTCCATAATCGCCTTATTCTTCGGTTTCTTCGTCCCTGTACTTATCCTTTGATGATTTTGCTTCGGCCCCTGCCACACACATTACAAACTCGCCCTTTAAAGGATGCGTTTCAAAATATAGTTTAACCTCGGCAACCGTGCCCCGTACAGTCTCCTCGAACATTTTGGTTAGTTCGCGCGATACCGAGATCTGTCTGTCGGCACCAAAATAAGTAGCCATTTCATCCAGTGTTTTTAATAAACGATGGGGTGATTCGTATAGTATAATGGTGCGCTCTTCCTGTGCCAAAAACTTGTACCGGGTTTGCCTGCCTTTTTTCAATGGCAAAAAGCCCTCAAAGCAAAATCTATCTGTAGGGAAGCCTGAGTTTACCAACGCGGGTACAAAAGCCGTAGCGCCAGGCAGGCATTCTACCGCGATATTAAACTTTAAAGCTTCGCGAACCAGGAAAAAGCCGGGATCGGATATGGCGGGTGTGCCGGCGTCAGATATCAGCGCGATATTTTTGCCCTGCAGCAAAAACTTAATGATCTCGTTTGATGACTGGTGCTCATTATGCTGGTGATGTGCAAATACTTTCTGGTGGATATCGAAATGTTTTAATAGCGGGGCCGATGTGCGTGTATCCTCAGCCAGGACCAGGTCGACCTCCTTTAAAACACGGATCGCCCGGAAGGTGATATCCTCCAGGTTACCAATTGGGGTGGGTACTAAGTATAGTTTACCGGGCATTTATACGTTTTTTGTCGATGGCCATAGTCGATGGTCCATAGTTTTTTAGCTTCAAAACCAAATCATTATACGTAATTCCAGGAGCCATCGACTATGGACCATGGACTATTAACTAAAACAAATTATATCTTTGTCAAAAAATAAAATAATGCTGCAAGTTAGTTATATCCGCGATAACAGGGAACAGGTTTTAGAACGTTTGGCTGTAAAAAATTTTAAACAGCCCGAACTGGTTGATGAGATAATAGGGTTAGATGATAAACGTCGTTCAACTCAAACCAGTATGGACAACGTTTCGGCCGAGGCCAATGCAGCTGCAAAACAAATTGGCGAGTTGATGCGCGCCGGAAAAAAAGCCGAAGCCGAGGAAATAAAATCAAAAACAGGCGCCTGGAAAGAAGATATAAAAAAGTTTGGCGATCAGTTAGCGGTTACCGAAGACGAACTATACCAAAAACTGGTTTTGCTGCCCAACCTGCCACACAGCTCGGTACCAAAAGGGTTAACCCCAGAGGAAAACGAGGTGGTTTTAGAGAACGGAACAGTGCCTCAATTACCCCAAAATGCATTGCCTCATTGGGAGCTGGCTGCAAAATACAGCCTGATAGATTTTGAACTGGGTGTTAAAATAACCGGCGCCGGTTTTCCGGTATATAAAAATAAAGGAGCCAAATTGCAACGCGCTTTGATTAATTATTTTATTGACGAAGCCGAAAAAGCGGGCTACAGCGAAGTTAGTGTACCGCTGATGGTTAATAAAGACTCTGGTTTTGGAACCGGGCAACTTCCTGATAAAGAGGGGCAGATGTATTTTGTAAATGAAGATGAATTATACCTGATCCCTACCGCGGAGGTGCCAATTACCAACTTATACCGCGATGTGATATTAAAGGCAGATGAATTACCGGTTAAAAATTGCGGGCACACGCCTTGTTTCCGTCGCGAAGCCGGTTCATACGGTGCGCACGTACGTGGGCTTAACCGCCTGCACCAGTTTGATAAGGTGGAAATTGTGCAGGTTGTACACCCCGATAAATCATACGAAACGCTGGAGCTAATGAGCGCCCACGTACAAGGCCTGTTGCAAAAACTGGGCTTGACTTACCGTGTGCTTCGCCTTTGCGGAGGGGATATGGGCTTTGGCTCGGCTTTAACTTATGATATGGAAACCTGGAGTGCCGCGCAACAACGCTGGCTTGAAGTTTCTTCTGTATCTAATTTCGAGACGTTCCAGAGCAACCGCCTTAAACTGCGTTTCCGCAATGCCGAAGGTAAAACACAATTGGCGCATACACTTAATGGCAGCGCACTGGCTTTGCCCCGTATTGTGGCTACATTACTTGAGAACAACCAAACCGAAAAAGGTATTAAAGTGCCCGAGGTGCTGGTCCCATATACTAAGTTTGAATGGATTGATTAACCCTCTGCCTCATTCAGGAGTTTTGGAAAAGAGAAAGGCCGCGGGAATCCGTGGCCTTTCTCTTTATATATATGTATTTGTTGTAAAATCCGGGAGGGGCTAAAGAAGTGACGTTTGAAAGATTTGTCATTCAGCATTGTAAAGAATCTATTAGCATACTTTACAATGCTAAAAAACACGGCGAATAACAGATCCTTCACAGCGTTCCAGGATGACAAAAGGGTGTTGTCTTATTGTTAGTAAGATTACTCTTCCGTCTTCTTAGGCTTAGCAGCAGGCTTCTTTTTCGGGGCGACCTTTTTTTCCGCCGGTTTTGGTTTTTCAACCTCAGGATGATCAATAACCAATGGTAATTCCTGCTGATGGCTTTCATTGATGATCATGGTTGGCTCAGCATCATTAACCGGCATTACTTTGGCGGCTATTTTTTCTGTTACTGCCGTTAAAGCACTTGGCAGTTCGGCCAGGATGGTTCTGCCGCCTTTTACAACATCGCCAATGTTTACTAATATTTTGGAGCCTAATGGTAAAAACACGTCAACCCTCGAACCAAATTTGATAAAGCCAAATTGCTGACCTTGCTCAACAATATCACCCTCCTTTACATACCATACAATACGGCGGGCCAAAGCACCTGCAATTTGCCTGAATAATACCGATACGCCCTCGCTGTTTTGAACACAAATTGTGGTCCGCTCATTCTCGGTTGATGATTTGGGATGCCAGGCTACCAGGTATTTACCTTTGTGATATTTAAAATAGCTTACCACACCGGCAATCGGGTTGCGATTTACGTGCACATTTACCGGCGACATAAATACCGATAGTTGGATCCGTTTGTCTTTTAAAAATTCTGTTTCTTCTGTTTCTTCAATTACTACTACTTTTCCATCGGCAGGGCAAAGCACAGTAGTTTCATCGGTACTGATATCAAGGAACGGACTGCGGAAAAACTGCACAATCACCAAAAAGAAAAATCCCGATAAAATGTAGATGATCCATTTTAGCGTATGCGCTTGCGGGAAATAAAACTGTATCAGCGCATTCAGCACAAAAATGAACAGTATGGTGAGTGCCAGTGAAGTGTATCCTTCTTTATGAAAAGTCATATTATAGATGATTTATTACAAAGCTACAAATTTGAAATGAAGTACAGGTATGCATAAACAATAGGTGCAGCCATTAATAAGCCGTCGAACCTATCTAACAGGCCGCCATGGCCAGGTAATATGCCCCCGCTGTCCTTTACATTAATGCTGCGTTTGAACATAGATTCTACCAGGTCGCCCATAGTACCAAAGCAGGAAATAAGGACAGATATAGTTACCCACTGTTTCCAGGTAAGCTCAACATAAAAACGACTCAATATCAGTGCGGCTACAGCGCTGATGATGATACCGCCAATTAAGCCCTCGTATGTTTTCTTGGGCGAATGCCGCTCAAATAGCTTTGTTTTACCCATTTTGCTTCCTACTAAATAGGCCCCGGTATCGTTGCTCCACAAAATGATCAAAAATGCCAATGGAATGTGGAAGTTAAAAGCGCCATTAATAAAGGCCAGGGCATGAAAAAAAATGAAGGGTACAACCGCAAACATTATCCCTAAAAAAGTAAAGGCAATATTACTGAATGGGGCCTGGGTTTTTTTATAAAGCTCCTGTATATAAATGGCACTAAAACTTACTGGTAAAAAGAAAATAAAACGCCACGCAGGGAAATAACAATTGGCCGCAATGAAAGCAAAAAGCAATGCTCCGTTGACGATGCCGCTTTCGCGGCTGGCTTTTATACCTCCCTCTTTTATCAGTTTATAAAACTCAAACAGGCAAAATGATGCAAGCGATAAGTAAAACACACTAAAAACATACGCCCCGAGTAAATTGGAGGCAATCATCACGATGATAAAAAAGAAGCCGGTAATGGCGCGTAATCTCATAAATTAATTTGGTTGAGGATCATGATCTCAATGGCGTTGCTAAAATCCTCCTGGTGAATATAAACTTCAATGTCGCCAAAGGCGCGATGCGAAGAGTCTTGTTTGTTTAATAAAACAGTGTCAATTTGGTGCCCGGTAAGCACTTGCTTAACAATCTCTGATTGATAAAAATTGGATGAACTAAATATTTTGATCCAGTTTTTTTCCATCAATTACTTAACTCCGGTTTTTTGCTCATTGCGATATTCCTGTATATAAAAAGCAAAAATAAAACAATTATTAAGCTAAAAGCATACACCGGATAATTAAATACATGTTGATCATCGGGATCCAGTGTAATAGTTTTACGCTGATATAAGTAGGTAATAACCACGGCCGAGCCATTATTTAAAAAGTGACCCCAAACACCCGTCCAGATGCTGCCGCTATAGGCAACAAAATAGCCAAAAAGGGCGCCCAGGAATACCCGGGGTAAAAAGGTAAAAAACTCCATATGAAAAGCGCTAAACAGGATTGCTGTTATCCAGATAGCAGTATGTTTGTTTTTGGTCCACTGAACAAAAATAGTTTGAATTACGCCCCTGAATAAAAACTCTTCGGCAATGGCCGTTAACAGGCCAACCACAAGCACAGCCCAAAGCATGGCCCAGATAGTTTTCATTTTTAGCATAGCCTCCGTTGCTTTTTGTGCCGATAGCTCCATTGCGCGCATCTTATCCTCAAGCTCTTTAAGCGCCGCCGGCAATGTTAGCTTTTGATTGATATTGCTAAGCATTTCCATAACGGGCGATGAAAACAGCATGACAGTGAATATCAGCAATAAAAAAACGGGCAGAAACCTAAAGGTAGGCTTTAAATAGGTTGATGTATCTGATACGATAAACCGGGCAAAAAGCACAGGCGCAACAAACAGCGGCAGCGTGGTGCTAACTATCTGCAATATCCATAATGTGGTGCCAACATGCGGGTTTTGAGTATCGAAACTGAATGTATCTGCAAGGGTTTTAAATCCGAATATTGCCAGTATAATTCCCGCTGCAATAAATGAAAAAATAATTACTAAGCCAATGGTTATCCCAACAATAGCTAAAAACTGTACAAATATTGCCGGCTGGTTTGTCTGTGGTATGTAGTCCTTTATGGGTTCTTTTATCATTTGGGGTAAAATGCTTATTTTTGCAACGCTAAAGATAAGCATGTCTGTACAAATAGGAAATATTGATTTAGGAGAGTTCCCGCTGTTGCTGGCGCCGATGGAAGACGTGAGCGATCCGCCATTCCGTTATGTGTGCAAGCAAAACGGTGCGGATATGATGTACACCGAATTTATCTCATCAGAAGGATTAATCCGCGATGCTGCCAAAAGCCGCGCAAAGCTGGATATATTTGAGTACGAGCGCCCTATCGGCATCCAGATCTTTGGCAGTGATATCGACCACATGCGCGAAGCCACGGAAATAGCCTCGCTGGCCGGCCCCGATCTGATGGATATCAATTATGGCTGTCCTGTAAAACAGGTGGCCTGCCGCGGTGCCGGTGCCAGTTTATTACAGGATATTGATAAAATGGTGGCCATGACCAGGGCCGTTGTTGAAGCAACACACCTGCCTGTAACCGTGAAAACGCGTCTTGGCTGGGATGATAATACCAAAAACGTATATGAAGTGGCCGAGCGCCTGCAGGATGTGGGTATTAAAGCCCTTACCATACATGGCCGCACCCGCGCACAGATGTACAAAGGCGTTGCAGATTGGTCGTTGATTCGCGATATTAAAAAAAACCCGCGGATAAAAATCCCCATTTTCGGCAACGGAGACATCGATTCACCAGAAAAAGCCGCGAATTGGAAAATGGAATTTGACGTGGATGGCATGATGATAGGCCGTGCGGCAATTGGTTACCCATGGATATTTAGGGAGATAAAGCATTTTTTTAAAACCGGGGAGCACTTAGAAAAGCCAACCATTACCGAGCGTATTGCAGCGTGCTCAACGCATTTGCAAAAATCTATAGAGTGGAAAGGGCCTAAAACCGGAATTTTTGAAATGCGCAGGCATTATTCTAACTATTTTAAAGGTGTGGATCACTTTAAAGAGTTTCGGATGAGGCTGGTAACTGCAGGTACTTTAGACGAAGTACAACAGATACTTGCCGAAATAGATGAAAAATATGCCATTGAAATGGCGTAATATTTGCTCTCTTTCATTATATTTGAAGTAATAAGAGACTGATGCAAATGGTTACCACTATAACAGAAGGCGTTAAGGTTTCTATAGAGACCATATACCAACCCGAATATTCTAATCCGGCTAATGATCATTTTATGTTTGCCTACAAGGTAAATATCGAGAACATGAGCAACTACGCGATACAATTAATTGGCCGCCATTGGTATATTTTTGACTCAAACGGAGCCAAGCGCGAAGTTGAAGGTGAAGGCGTGGTTGGTCAGCAACCAGTTATAGAACCAGGACATGCGCACGAATATGTATCTGGCTGTAATCTTAAAACCGATATGGGCAGCATGAAAGGTGAATACCAGATGATACGACTGCTTGATAATGCAAGCTTTAATGTACAGATCCCCGAATTTTATTTGATTGCACCTTATAGGATGAATTAAACCCTGCCCCATTCAAGGGGAAGGAATAAAAATATAGAAAGCCCGGATGAGAAATTGTCCGGGCTTTTTTTTGTCAAAATTTTGGATAGCCGTAGGGGGGCAGATAGCTCAGGACCAGCTACTACCATTCATTTACAAAACCGAACACTTATTTTCAATTATTTTTATGCGGGCCTGTAACCTGCTTCAAATCCATGTTGTCATAACTTACAAATACACCAGTTATGGTGGTTAAAAAACGAAATTTATTAACTTATTAAAATTAAAATAAAATGGACACCGGGAATTTAGGAATATTAGCAGGCATCGTTATATCATTAGGCTTTTTCGCCATGATCTTTGCCGTTGTTTACTTATATAAACGCGAAAGAATGGCAATGATTGAAAGAGGTATGGACCCCCGCAGTTACAAGCCACAATCAGCACCCTATCAAAACTTAAAATGGGGATTGCTGCTTATTGGTTCAGGTATTGGGTTGTTCCTTGCATTTATATTGGATCATTCGGTATTTCAAAACATGGATGACGATGTATTCTTCCTTTACTTATCGCTTATAGCCATCTTTGGCGGTGCTGGCTTGTTCCTGTCATATAAGATCGAAAAAAAGGAAGTATTGGATAGGGAAGAAGTGAGTATACAGAAGTAAGAGCGATCGCAGTTAAAATAAAACGCCTTCATTAATTAATGAGGGCGTTTTATTTTAGCGGAACTCATGCCGAAATCAGTTTCGGCATGATGGTTTTTGGAAACTCTACCCAATGTTATACCGCTCCCTAAAAATATTCAAATGGTGCAGTTCGTGCCCAGCCAGCATGTAAACAAATGCCCTTACCGTAAACCGGCTATTGCTTGCAATACCATCGCGTAATAGCTGATCATTGCTAAAGCCTTTGATCATGTATATGTTCGATAAGCGGGAGGCTTTAAATTCCCCGGCCAGATCCTTAATGCTAATTCCGCTTACATCGGTATTAGCAACATAAACATCCTGGTCAAACCCAGGCAGTTCAATATGGTTACGCGAAAATACCATGGCCCGGTAGGCAAAGGTTCTCTCGGTGTCTATCATATGGGCGAGAGCCTGTTTAACGGTCCACTTGCCGGGTGCATAGGCAAAATTTGCCTGTTCGGGAGTAATGTTGCTAAACAGTTGATAACTTGATGCCATTAGTTGCTCCAATAAGTCAATTACATTTTCATTGGGTACAAGGCCAACATAGCCTGCCGCAAATGGCGAATATTCATCAGGATTGGGTCTGCTTATCATTGCGTGTGTTTTTTAATACTATTCTAAAAGTTGTCCCTTTGCCCACTTCCGAATCTTTTACAAATATCTGCCCGTTGTGGTAGTTCTCTATCATCCGTTTGGTTAAGGATAAACCTAAACCCCAACCGCGTTTGCGGGTGGTGYATCCCGGCTGAAAAACGGTATCGAATTTAGAACGCGGGATGCCTTTACCCGTATCGGTTACATCAATATATACCTGGTTTTTTATTTTATTACCAGTAATCTCAACCTTTATACTGCCTTTACCGTCAATGGCATTAACGGCGTTTTTAAGCAGGTTTTCTATTACCCAATCAAACAACGGAACATTCAGGCCCGCGTTAAGGTGAGGGTTTCCACTCATTTCAAAACTTATATTTTTACTTACGCGCACCCTAAAGTAATCAACAAAATCTTTTACTACTTCATAAACGCCGTGCTCTTCCAATACTGGTTTTGATCCGATTTTTGAGAAACGATCAGCCACAATTTCCAGCCGTTTTACGTCGTTTTCCATTTCGGCCACCAGTACATCATCTTCGGCGTTGAATTTTTCTTTCATCAGTTCTATCCATGCCATTAGCGATGATATTGGCGTGCCCAGCTGGTGCGCGGTTTCTTTGGCCAAACCAACCCAAACCTGGTCCTGCTCAGATTTGCGGGCGGAGCTGAAGGCAGTATAAGCCATCAGCAAAAATATAGCGATTACCGTTAACTGGATGTATGGAAAAAGGCGAAGTTGCTGCAAAAGGGGCGAATCTTTATAATAAACCAGGGTCTCCTCGCCCAAAATCTGGGTTCTTATTGGTGCATGCTGTTTTTTCATGTACTCCAACTCTTCCTTAAAATACTCCGGGTCGTATTTTTTCTTACTATCTGCTGATGGAAGGTCAATAAAGGTTTTTGTAGTATCCAATCCGCGCGATAAGCGAATATCGCCTTTGCCATCAGTAACAATGGCCGGTACAATTAAGCTATCGCGCACGGCTATGGTATATTGCAAAAAGTCGTTATCGTCGGAGTTTAGGATCTGCCTCATGCTCATAGCCCAAACCTGTGCCCGCGTGCGTTCAGACCGGGCGATGTTTTTAACCAGGTACCGGGTATAAATTAAAGATCCGCTGGCTATTACAATCGCAAACGCGAGCAGTAAGTACTTCCACCGTTTTTTTCGCTGATATGGGTTCATGCTGGCCAAGGCTCAAATAACGTGATTTTTATTTAAATGTGGAGATTTCATAGATGCGGATTTCATAGGTGCGAATTTTTAAAATAATAAAGCTGAAATTATTATTTTCAAATCATCTGCACATCTGTCAGCAATCGCTTTTAAATTATTTAAAGGGTCAAACGCCAGAAAAAGCTATTAAATGAAACTGTTTGGCACCGAATATTGGCAAATAGCGATGGGTTTGAAACCTTGGGTGTTCTGAAGAAATAAAAAGGACAGGTGAATGCGTGATCCCTTAATTGGAAACGAGGAAAGTTTCGGTTAAATAGGGGAATCACCTGGTTTGCAACCTAAAAGGTTTGCCTTTTGATAGCCGCTCTTTTTAGTCTGCTGTTGCGGTTTTGTTGCGGTTTTGATTTTATGACAATTAGTAATGTGTTGATTGTTAGGTAGATGTTATTTTTTACTGTTTCGCCTGTTGCGAACGCAACAGTTTTGGATATATAAAAATGGATCCACACAGTAGTCCTCGGAAAAAATCATTCGGACACCCCAGGTTTCAATCCCATCGCCATGGTGAAAGTTTTAATTTAATTTTAAAAGCGATTACTTCCCTGGCACATCTGTAATTTGAAATCTGCACATCTAAAATAAACTTATCTTTGCGCCATCATGACCGATAAAAAAGTAAGAGTTCGTTTTGCACCGAGCCCGACAGGTGGCTTGCACCTGGGAGGGGTACGCACCGTGTTGTTTAACTATTTATTCGCCAAAAAACACCATGGCGATTTTGTTTTGAGGATTGAGGATACCGACCAAACCCGCTACGTAGAGGGCGCCGAACAATATATTTTAGATTGCCTTAAATGGTGTGGCTTACACCCGGACGAAAGCCCGGTTGCCGGCGGCCCATTTGCGCCCTATCGCCAAAGCGAACGTAAGGCTATTTACCGTGAGTATGCGGAGCGCCTGGTAATGCAGGGACATGCTTATTATGCATTTGATACTGCCGAGGAACTAGATAAGAACCGTAAAGAGATTCCTAACTTTCAATACGGGCTGGTTTATCGCGAAACTTTGCGTAACTCTATTTCACTGCCACAACATGAGGTTGATGCTTTGTTGGATGCTCACACGCCCCATGTAATTCGCATAAAAATGCCTGCTGATGAAACAGTAAGCTTTAATGATATGATACGCGGGCACGTAAGTTTTGAAACTAACCAGGTTGACGATAAGGTTTTACTAAAGGCCGACGGAATGCCGACGTATCATTTGGCAGTTGTGGTTGATGATTACCTGATGAAAATTTCGCATGCTTTCCGGGGTGAAGAATGGCTGCCATCTGCGCCGGTTCACCTACTTCTTTGGGAATACCTTGGCTGGAAAGCCGACATGCCGCAATGGGCACATTTACCGTTGATATTAAAACCCGATGGGCACGGCAAGCTAAGCAAGCGCGATGGTGCACGCCTGGGTTTCCCGGTATATGCCATGAGTTGGTTTGATGCCAAAACAGGAGAGCTTACCCCTGGTTTCCGCGAGCTGGGCTTCTTGCCGGAAGCATTTTTAAATTTACTGGCGACACTGGGCTGGAATGATGGTACCGACCAGGAGATATTTACCCTTGATGAATTGATAGAAAAATTCTCGATAGATCGGGTTAGCAAGGCCGGTGCGAAATTTGATTTTGAAAAAGCTAAGTGGTTTAATGCCGAGTGGATAAAACGCTCGGAAGTTGGCAGTTTGAAGTTGGCAGTTTGCAAGATTTTGGCAGATAAAGGGATTGTTGTTGCCGCTGATGAAAAACTGGAAACGGTTATCAACCTGGTAAAAGACCGCTGTGTGTTGCTGCCGGATTTTTATCTGCAGGCGGGCTACTTTTTTGAGCAGCCTAAGGAATATGACCTAAATGCTGTAAAACCAAAATGGACAGATGCTAAAACGGATTTCTTTAGGGTATTAACGGACCTGTTAAGCGCCGATGGCGATATCGAAGCCCATGATCTGGAAACTAAATTTAAAGCCCTTGCCGAAGAAAAGGCGTTAAAGGTAGGTGATGTGATGTTGCCTTTCCGTATTATGCTGGTTGGTGGCAAGTTTGGTCCGCATGTGTTTGATATAGCCGCTTTGTTGGGCAAAGAGGAAACTATTAGCAGGATAGGAAAGGCCGCAATTGCTTTTACTTCTTAATACAAATTGCCATCCTTGATTTTGTAAACACTTAGGAATAACCGCCTTGTCTTATTATCCACTGAAATAATGAGATAAGGCGCTTATTTAACCTGTTTAGCGCAGTTCCAATGTTCCTTCCCGAGCCTCGTCCTTCCGAAGCACATAATTTTGTAGACTCTTTTGGCGTAATTGCCTGGACCTGGCGATGACAATGATTACTGAGCCATTAGCTCCTTCCTCCCGGAAAATTCACCGCCGAAACCCACTATTTCACCGACTTGTTTCCCCTGCTAACCTATAATGTATAGGTGTTTATGGTGTGTCGATATACCTTTATATCATAAAACACACACAAACTTAACCTTTTAGAAAATGGACACTTACCAAAACCCATATATGATGTTCGACGGAATGACTCCCGAAGAACATGCTTTTTTACAACAAGCTACAGCATTCCTGAATGAAAATCAGCAAAGATATTTTATGAGCGTTTACTACGGAAAACGCAGAAACCCGCAGGATCTGATGCTGGCTACCTTATTAGGTTTTGTAGGAGCATCCGGCGTTCAGCGTTTCCTTACAGACCAAATTGGTATGGGCTTGCTATTCTTTTTCACAGCCGGCTTTTGCTTTATCGGTACCATTGTCGACCTGATCAATTATAAGAGCATGGCCAACGAATACAACCAAAAAATGGCTTTCGAAAGCTTCAACATCGCTAAAATGAGCAACTAAGTTTGTCCCTCGGGGCATTAGTTTCACTATATATACATCAAAAAAATCCACCTTCTGTTACGGGGTGGATTTTTTAGTTTTATAAAAATTGGCTGTCATGGTGAACCTGTCGAACCATGGTAGGTAAGGCTTCTGCACACGAGTCTCAGGCTTTTAAAGATTCTTTTATATCTTATTCTCTATTTCCCCATTGCCTTATCCCTAACCGCCTTAAACTCCGATCCTGGCTTCCAGCCGGGGAAGGAGGTTTCGTTACTTAGTTTTGTGCCCACCCGGAAAAGAATATCGGCTACCTGGGCCATGCCCGTAGCGTCCATATCGCTGCTGTAGTTATCGGCTGCCTGGTGATAACGCTGGTCAACATATTCCTTTTGTTTATCGGCACCATAGGTTGCTCCCTGGGTTTTGCTGATGCTGCCGTTATTAATATCCAATGCAGGCACACCAAGTTTTGCAAAGTTAAAATGGTCTGAGCGGTAATAACTTCCGGAGCCCGGTGTACGGTCGCCCACTATGGTTAGGCCATCCCGTTTCGCAAAATCGGCCACATAATTTTCCAGGTCGTTTTGGCCTTTGCCGGTAATGGCAATGTCTTTGGTTTCGCCATAGCTGCCAAGGGCATCCATATTCAGGTCGGCAACGGTTTTATTGAGCTGGTAAACCGGGTGGGTTGCATAATATTCCGAACCCAATAAGCCTTGTTCTTCTGCGGTAACCGCAAGGAAAACTATAGAGCGCTGAGGTTTCTCCCTGGCATTTTTAAAGGCTTTGGCTACGCCAACAAGTGCAGCAACACCGCTTGCATTATCAACCGCGCCGTTGTAAATGCTATCGCCCTTGGCATCAGGCTTGCCGATACCAAGGTGGTCCCAGTGGGCTGTATATAATACATACTCATCTGGCCGTGTGTTGCCTTTAATAGTACCTATAACATTACGCGATGTGGAGTATTTTAATTTATTGCTAATAGTTAAAGAGATATCCCTGTTTAGCGGGATGGCCTTAAACCCTTTTTTGCGGGCAACGGCGCGGATGTCGCCGCTTATCCCGGCATCCGCTAATAGTTTTTTGGCGGCATCTTCGGTTATCCAGCCTTCCACCTTGCAGCGCGACATATGTTTGTCTTTTTGCTGCAGGTAAAGCTTGGCACCGGCAAAACTGTTTTGCACCACCTTCCAACCATAGCTGGCCGGTTCTGTTTGATGTACAATAATTACTCCGGCTGCACCCTGGCGGGCGGCTTCCTCATACTTATAGGTCCAGCGACCATAATAGGTCATGGTATCGCCTTTGAAAAAATCCGGGCTGCCCGATTTAAACCCCGGATCATTAACCAGTACAATTACGGTTTTACCTTTTACATCCAGCCCTGCATAATCATTCCAGCCATATTCAGGGGCGACAACGCCGTAACCGGCAAATACCAATGGCGATTTTTTTAGTTCGACCCCACTTACTTCCTGGCGGGTGGAGGTTACAAAATCAGCCCCGGCATGCAGGGGCATCGGGGCCTTGCCGCCGCCAATTTCCATCGTTTCCGATGGCGTACTTGTGATCTCTACCATAGGTACATCCTGGAAATAGCTGCCATTATTGCCTGGCTCTAAACCTGCTTTTTTAAACTCCGATGAGATGTAGGCTATTGCTTTATTTTCACCTTCGGTAAATGGCTTGCGGCCCATTAACGAATCGGCTGCCAATACGGCAATCTGCGCTTTAATTTCATCGGGTGTTATCGCTTTTTCTGTTTCCTGAGTTTTGTTATTTGGGCTGCAACCTGCAAATAAAGCAACGCCTGTTAACAGCAAAAAACAATTATGTTTAATATTCATGTGGATGTGGTTTTTTCAAATGTAAATAAATTGAAGTTTATATTGCAACGGGTGGATTATGGCTTAATGCTGTACTTTTTGGCTATTTTCGGGTAAATATCTATCAACGCATTTGATTTACCGTCGCGGTCAAAGATCTGCTCCCATGTGCTGAGTGGCTCCCATATAAACGCACCTATTCCCTTACCGCCGGGAACGGTGAAGGCGATATCGTTTACCTCTCTTTTTAACTGGGTATACTCGGCCACCATGATCTGCTTGTTGTAACGTTTAGACAGGCCGGCCATATTGGCTTTCAGGTCAGCAGGTGTACCATGCCATTTGGGATAGTACGATAAGCCTATCACATCAAAGGGTAAATTGCGCGCGGTCATGTTATCCATAAAAAAGCGGGATTCGAGGCTTTGCCCACCCAAAGCAATGTGTATCATAATTACTGTTTTAGGGCTAACGGCTTTCACTCCTTTTACTCCCGAGTAGATAAGCTGGGCCAGGCTATCCAGGTTACCAATCTGCCCATCGGGCCATATCATCCCATGGTTTATTTCGTTACCTACCTGTACCATATCGGGTGTGGTGCCCTGGGCTTTTAGCTGCTGCATCACCATAGCTGTATAATCCTGAACTGATTTTTTTAGCGTAGTAAAATCCTGGCCAACCCATGCTGCCGGTTTGTTTTGCTGCTGCGGATCGGCCCAGTAATCGCTGTAATGAAAATCGAGCAATAATTTCATTCCTTCAGCTTTAACCCGCCGGGCCATTTGTTTGGTATGCTCAAGATCGCAAAAGCCCTTGTTGGGCGAGTAGCCTTTTGGCCCCGCGGGGTTATTAAAAATCCGCAGGCGGATATAATTAAAACCTTGTGCTTTTAGTATCCGGATAGCATCGTTTTCAATACCATTATCGCTGAATTTGACACCCCTGGCTTCCAGTTCGGGCAGGAAAGAAATGTCGGCGCCTAATATTTTACCTGTTATCGTTTTGGCTGTGTATTTATCATTGGTAACTTTATGTGGTGTGCCTGGCTGTACTGTATGAATCTCGGTTGAGCCCGTCCATAAACTATCGGATCTTGCTTCGAATTTAATACGACCTGGCGTACGGCCTGCTATCACTTTAACCCAAAGCAGGCCATTTTTTAAATTAGCTTGCGCCGCGGTATCGGCAATTGTAGCTGCTGCATCTTTTTGGTCAATAGTTGTAATGGCGGCAATGCGCGCATCTCCCCGAACTGAAAAACGGATGAGGTTCCCTGCTGTTTTTACTTCATCACCATTGCTGTCAATTACTACCACTTTTATCATGACATCATCGGTGCCATTGGCCAGCATGGTAGTTTTATAAGGGGTGATCTGCACTTCGGCGGGTTGGCCAGCAGGTTTTGGGGCTCTACGGCGTTGTGCTGAGACTGGTGAAACAAAAAGCAGCAAAGCTATTAAGGTAACACAATTGAATAAACATTTTTGCATGAAAATATGATTGGTACACCTAAAGGTAGCGGTTTATTTGCGGGGGAAGGCAGTTGAAAACCACGTGTATGCAACATAACCGAATTTTTACAATGCATATTCTTGACCAAGCAAGGTAGCAGACAGCCTTTTATTTTTTTTCCGATGAATGCGGTCGTGGGAAACTGTTTTTCAAATGTGGCCTGCTAAGTAAAATTATACGCCATGCCACCTCTGCACTTAATAAGGCGGTTATGGCAAAGCCCGCGGCTGTAAGCGCCTTTGGTGTTGATGAAAGCGCACCGCCCAATGCAACGCCATACACTATAAACGGCAATAAAAGAACAAGGCAGAGGCCGGTTATACTTAAGGGAATCCTGAAGGGCCTTTTTTTATCCGGCTCTTTTATCCGTAGCTGTACCAAAGCGATGTACTCTAATGATAAACCGGCTCCATAAACGGTAACATCGATGATTAGCAGATCGGCAAAGGTCCAAAGGATCATGAAGCTTACCACCAATGAACAAATAATGATAGATATATATGGTGTTTTAAATCTTTTGTGCAGTTTGTTAAGGCCGGAGGGTAATAAATTGTCTCCGGCCATTACCTGGGGCACACGAGATACAGATAATAACACAGCCGCATATATTCCCAATGTGCTGGCCATTCCGCCTATTGCAATTACTACCCCCAGCCAATTTCCGGCAATGAGCACGCCCAAGGCCGGGAAGCCATTGTTTGTTAAGGTATCATGGTTAATGCCCGATTGCTGTGTTATCCAGGTGATAAAAAAGTAAACAATTATTACCAAGGCAAAGGCGATAAACATAGATACCAGGTAGGAGCGAACCGGCTTTTCAACCTCCTCGGCATAGGTTGTAATGTTATCCCACCCCAGGCAGTTCCACATTACGGTGTACAAGGCCATACCGAAAGATGGGAATGTGAGGCGCTTTAATGATGGTGCAGGAATTGTTAATGGCCCGGGATGGTGGTGGATTGCCAAAACAATTAAAATTAACACCGGGGCTAAAACAACGGCGCTTAAAAACAGGCTTACTTTTCCAACCGGTACTATACCCAATATATTTAACCCTGCAGATGCCCAGATGATAAGCAGGCAAACCGGCACCTGGTACTGCAGTAAAACCGGATAAAAAAAGGAGGCATATTGTACAAAAAGTACGGGGTATATAGCCAGGTCTACAAAGGTATAAAGCCAGGTCCACCAGCCTTCGTAAAAACCCCAGCGCGTGCCCAGTGCATATTTTACCCATTTATAATAACCGCCTGTTACCGGCATCATGCTGTTAAGCTCCAACACGGTGAATATGGCCGGTACATCCCATAAAAGCGGGGTAAGCAGGAGTATTACCAGTGCGGCGTGGTCGCCGGCATAGCTCAAAAGCGGTTCTAAACCATAGGGCCCGCCGGATACAGTGAAGAAAATAACAGCAACAAGCTGTACGGGCCTTATCTTTCTTAATGCAGCGGGTGATGGCATAAGGTATAAAAATATAATTTAAGTGCTAATTGTCGAAGTTTTGCGTGCTTTATTTAAAATGTGCTGCTCACAAACCTATAATCTACCGGCACTTAGCTCTGATTATCTTAAAATATACCTTTATCCTCAATCTTGTAAATAAACATCCAGCAAGCCCTCCGGCAAATCAATATAGATCTCGCCGGCTTCAATATCAATTCCTTTAATGATTTCCAAATTAAGCGGGAACAGTACTTCTTTGTTTTTGTATTGAATAGTAGCAATTAGCTGTTGTGGGTATTCGTGTACCTGGGTTATCTCGCCCAGCTCACCATGCGTTTCATCAATAGCGATAAAGCCTTCCACATCATTCAGGGTGAATTCAGCTTTTTTCTTTTTAGGTTTTAGTTTGTTGGGCAGGTATATGTCTCTTTTTACCATCAGGGCAGCCTTTTCAATGGTATCCACATCCTCCAAAAACAAATAGGCATTGCTTTTTTGCAGGTATTTAATGGATTGCACAAAATAAGGGATCATTTTGCCAGCCATGTCAATAAAAACGGCGTCGAATTTAAGAGCATCAAGGCCATCGAAATCTACATAGATTTGCATTTCGCCTTTTAAGCCCTTGGTTTTTAAGATACTGCCAACCCTGAAACAATCTTCGGTCTTCATAAAAAATCGTTATTAAACAATAATGGCGAAGAACCTATTGTGAGGTTGCTTCGCCATTATGTAAATTTTAATCAAAAAATTATTCTGCGCTTTCAGCATCAGCAGCCGGAGCTTCTTCGTCAGCTGTGGCTTCAACTTCTTCGGCAACAGGAGCGTTTTTAGCAGCAATTGCAGCAGCTTTTTCTTCCTTCTTTTTAGCCTCAGCAGCCAAAGCAGCTTTACGTGCTTCGTCTTTTGCAGATACCAGGCTGGTTTTTTTGCCGGTGATCTTTCCTTCTTTCAAATCAGTCCACTCAGCAAATTTTGCTGCGGCTTGTTCTTCGGTTAAAGCACCTTTTTTAACACCACCTTCTAAGTGTTTTTTGTACAGCACACCTTTGTATGAAAGGATAGCACGACAAGTATCGGTAGGCTGGGCACCTGTGTTAACCCACTCTAAAGTTTTGTCGAAATTAATGTCGATAGTTGCAGGATTGGTGTTTGGGTTGTATGAACCTAAACGCTCAATAAAACGACCGTCGCGTGGAGCGCGGGCATCTGCTACTACGATGTAGTAAAAAGGCTTTCCTTTTTTACCGTGTCTTTGCAGTCTGATCTTAGTTGCCATTTCTTTATTTTATGTATTCAACATGTCCCCGGAGTTCTTTCTGCGGGGATGCAAAGGTATAAATTATTCTTAACAATTTAAAGGCCTTGCAATTAATTATTTATTGGTTGCCATTTCAATAAAAAAAATTGCAATTTGAGCCACCATGAGCATCAACAGAAAACTACGCATTGCTATTGACATGGATGAGGTATTGGCGGATACTATTGATAAATTTATCGAGGTATATAAAGACCGTCATGAAACGGAAGTATTACTGGCCGATATGCATGGCAAGGAATTTGGCGAAACCCTGCCCCCGCACCTGGTTAGTTCTGTAAGGGAATACGTTAACGAGAGAGGCTTTTTCCGTGATCTGAAAGTGATGCCGGGGAGCCAGGAAGTGGTAAAGGCCCTTATGGAAAAATACGATGTATATATAGCCTCGGCAGCCATGGAATTTAAATACTCGCTGGAGGATAAGCAGGAGTGGCTGGAGGAGCATTTCCCTTTTATATCCTGGACTAATATCATCTTTTGCGGCCACAAAATACTGGATGTGGATATTATGATAGACGACCGGATAAAAAACTTTGTGACTTTTAAAGGCCGTAAACTGCTGTTTACCTCACCGCATAACTTATTGATAGATGGTTATGAAAGGGTTAATAGCTGGCAGGAAGTAGCAGAAAAGCTATTAAACACATAGTTCAATAGCCTGTAAAAGTGTTGTCTACTATGAAACGGATCACTTCATCTGAAGGGAGATGGCATAGCGATTAGGGACTTACGAAGTTTAATTACTTCGTAAGTCTGATATTGTAAAGATTGCGCCAATTACATTGACAAGATCTCTACAAGTTTTAACAGGTTGGGATTGATCTCGACATGGTGTTTAATGGCGTGTTCGAAAGGTGTATAGGCAATTTCGTTGTGAATGATGCCTATCATTTCGTTACGGTGGCCATCTCTTAATGCTTCAACGGCAGCGGCGCCAACGCGACTTGCCAGCACCCTATCCATACAACTTGGTGCACCACCGCGCTGTATATGGCCCAGTATCGAGATGCGGGTATCATAATTAGGGAATCTTTCCTGTACCAGGCGGCCAACTTCAAATGCACCGCCGGCTTCTTCGCCTTCGGCAACTATTACAATTCTTGAGGTTTTGTCTTTACGGCCATTTTCAAGGCGGTTAAATAAGCCTTCCATGCCGCCCTTGCTTTCGGGTATCAAAATGGCTTCGGCACCGGCTGCGATACCTGTACGCAAAGCAATAAGCCCCGAGTCGCGACCCATTACCTCAACAATAAACAACCTGTCATGYGATTCTGCCGTATCGCGGATCTTATCCACGGCCTCAACAACCGTATTAATAGCTGTATCATAGCCGATGGTAAAATCGGTGCCCATTAAATCGTTATCTATAGTGCCGGGCAGGCCAATGATAGGGATGTCATATTCGGCTCCAAATACCTTGGCGCCGGTAAATGTACCATCGCCGCCAATACCAATAAGGGCATCAATATTATGTTTTTTTAGCTGGTCGTACGCCTGTTTACGGCCTTCGGGCGTTCTGAAATTATCACAGCGTGCGGTTTTTAAAATAGTACCGCCGCGTTGTATAATGTTTGATACCGATTTACGGTTCATCGGCAAAAAATCGCCTTTGGTCATTCCTTCATAACCACGACGGATGCCTGTAACATCAATACCATAATATATAGCCGTACGTACAACCGCCCTTATAGCTGCGTTCATTCCCGGGGAGTCTCCACCTGAAGTAAAAAGTCCGATAGTTTTAATCTGCGTCATTTTTTATCCTGATAAGGTTGGCTTAACCCTACCTTAAAAAATTGAATAATAAAAAAATTAAGTATTTTTAAAGCAGCCAGCCCCATCAAATTAAAAACGCGGCAAACTTTTAAAAGTTGCCGCGAATTTACACTTAATTTTTAAACGATGTTACTTTTTGTATGCAGCAATGCCGCTATCTAAAAATTTTATGTAACGATCAATATGGTAATCGGCATTATAATGCGGCAAAACTGTTCCATTTTTATCGGTCATTTCCTTGCCATCGCTATCAAGCATTACATATAACGGCTGCGAATTTGAGTTGAAACGGCTTGCTTCCAATTCGCTCCACTTATCGCCAATGTTAGTTATCTTTTTAAAGCTGTAAGTTGATGTATACTGATCTTTAATATCTAAGGCCGCTTTATCATCCACCACAAGTTGTAAAAGGATAAACTCGTTCTGTAGCTTTTTAAATACCACCGGGTCCGACCATACGTTGGCTTCCATATTGCGGCAATTAACGCAGGCAAAGCCCGTAAAATCAATCAATATTGGTTTGTGCAGCTCTTTTGAAACCTGCAATGCCTGATCGTAATCATACCAGGGCGCCAGGCCTTTTATTGCGAGTGCCGAATAATTTGCCGCGTATTTTCGCTCTTTGCCATCTTGTTTTGCTGTTGTGGCAGCAGCGCCCCCAGGTATCGGCGAAAGATCAAAATCTTGTGTGCCTATTGGTGGTAAAAAGGCACCGATAGATTTGAGCGGAGCGCCCCATAGACCCGGAATCATATAGGCAACGAATGCAAATACAATTATTGATAAAAATAACCTTGGGATTGAGAGATATGGTGCATCGCTATCATGCGAAAATTTAATTTTGCCCAGCAGGTAAAGCCCAATCATTAACCCAATGGCTATCCAAAGGGATAAAAACACTTCCCTGTCAAGCCAATGCCAATGATAGGCCAGGTCAACGTTCGATAAAAATTTTAATGCGAAAGCAAGTTCCAGAAAACCCAAAACTACCTTCACGCTATTTAGCCACCCCCCCGATTTTGGTAAGCTCTTTAAGGCTGATGGGAACAGGGCAAAAATAGTAAATGGAAGAGCTAAGGCCAGGGAAAAGCCAAACATACCCATTGCCGGCCCAAGCCTATCGCCTTTTGACGCGGCATCAACCAGTAAAGTGCCTATGATAGGGCCGGTGCACGAAAATGAAACCACTACCAGGGTTGATGCCATAAAGAAAATGCCGACAAGGCCGCCTTTATCGGCATTTTCATCCAGCTTGTTGGCCAATGAGCTGGGCAGCGTAATCTCAAATGCGCCCAGGAACGAGATCCCGAACACGATGAGCAGCAGGAAGAAGAAAATATTAAAGATACCATTTGTGGCAAGCTCATTTAATGCGCTTGAACCAAATATGATAGAGATCAGCAAGCCCAGTGTTACATATATAATAATGATGGAGATACCGTAAATAAGCGATTGCATAACTGCTTTGCTCCGGCTGCCGCTCTTTTTGGTAAAAAAGCTTACAGTTAATGGCAACAATGGATAAATACAAGGCAAAATAACAGCAGTAAAACCGCCAATAAGGCCTTCTATAAATATCTGCCAAAGCGTTTTGGCTTTCGCGGGTTTGGGCGCGTCATGCTTAACAACGATTTTGGCAGCTGCCGCCTTAGCAGCAGAGTCGGCAGCTTTTTTCCTGATCGCTATACTATCGGCAGCGGTTGGTATATCAGTAAATTGGATACCGCCGGTTGATACAGTTGTATCCTTGCCCCCTTTTTGCGCTGCATAAACCGGCTTTGGCGCGTTTATGCCAAATATGATGAGTAAGGTTACCACAGCAATAGATGTAGGCAACCAGTTGATCTTGCTAAATATTTTCATGGATATACCAGCGAATGTTTATTTGCCTAATGGAATGGTAAAGTCAACATCTTCTGGCGGCAGGCATTTTTTATCGTTACAGGTCATGTAAGTTAGCTTGCCTGTTACATTAGTTGCTGTAGGTGATTTAAGGCTGATCTTTTGCTGAAAAACAACTTCCTTTTCAAAATAAGTAACATTCATGCTGAATGCTTTCTCGAATTTAGATATTGGAGTTGGTTCGGTAGTTTTACCGCTTGTTGCGTAAAGTTTTGATGGCGCAAACTCAAAAGATGTTTTTATAGGGCCGCCGTCACCAACATTAAGCGAATAGATATGCCAGCCGGGTTGGATGGTTGCTTTTAAAAAAAC
>NZ_JBFUKF010000009.1:0-40842 GCF_056400985.1 Mucilaginibacter sp. P4_G9
AATGCGCACTTGGCATGATCAGGCCTTCCTGGTTTAAAACGCTTAAAAATCCTTTAGCGTTCATGCCATAAAATAATTGGGAGCCTGTATAAGTAGCCCCCTCAACAGAGGTAAAACCTAATTTGGCTACTTTAGCCAATGCTGCTATTGGGTCTTTTGCCATAGCATCGCGTACTGTATAAAGCTGCAAGCCTATCTGTTTTTTGTCATAAGCAAATAAGCGGGGCGCTGCTAAAAGCCCGGCTGTAAACACTGCCGAAGTTTTGAGAAATGAGCGTCTGGTAGTCATTGTTTTTCGTTTTAGTAATTGGTTACTGTAAATATAGCGTATTAGCCGTACCAAAACCAAAGACTTGAAATAATTTGAATGGTTTAGAAGAATATATAATAATTGTTACCATTTCGGTATTAATAGTATTCCTGTATTATTATATCCATCAATTAAGTAGGCCTTTTTACATATAAACAAGATTCTTTTCCATAAACTTGCAATATAAATAGTTGTTTATCGTAAGCAACCCAGTCATAAAACATGAGCCAGGAGTTTTATCAGCAAATTTTTAACAAGCAGCAAAAACTTGAGTATGTGCCTTCAAATAAGGAAATTACCAGGTGGGCGCTACGGGTCATTCATTTATTGTACCCCGAACAAACCGCAAAAATGTTTGCAACCGTTGATGAGTTGAAGGCAGAGTTTGTTTTACTGGAAGCCGAACTTTACAGTATCATGGAGGCCACAAAAGCCTGCGGCGATTGTGATAATAAGAAGCGTGCTGCTGATTTTTTTGAACAACTGCCACAACTTTACCAGGTACTCAACACAGATATTCAGGCCATATTTAATGGAGACCCGGCTGCACGCAGCGAGTTTGAGGTTATCAGAACCTATCCAGGCTTTTTTGCCATTTCGCTATACCGGCTGGCGCATCGTTTATATGTAAGCGATGTTCCCTTAATCCCGAGGATATTAACCGAATATGGCCACTCCAAAACGGGTATTGATATACACCCTGCAGCTGTTATTGGCGAGTATTTTTATATAGATCATGGTACAGGCATTGTCATAGGCGAAAGTTGCAGTATCGGCTCACACGTAAAATTATATCAGGGTGTT
The DNA here is from genome assembly GCF_056400985.1 of Mucilaginibacter sp. P4_G9. NCBI lineage: Bacteria > Pseudomonadati > Bacteroidota > Sphingobacteriia > Sphingobacteriales > Sphingobacteriaceae > Mucilaginibacter > Mucilaginibacter sp. P4_G9. The sequence continues at coordinate 1,115 of NZ_JBFUKF010000009.1, forward strand.
ACCCTTGGCGCCTTAAGTGTTGATAAAAGTATGGCATTCACCAAACGCCATCCTACGGTTGAGGATAATGTAGTTATATACTCGGGCGCTACTATACTGGGTGGTGAAACGGTTATTGGCAATAATAGTATAATTGGGGGCAATGTTTGGCTTACCAAAAGCCTTCCCCCTAACTCAAGGGTATACCACACACCAAACATCCGCATACTTAAAAAGTTAAGCAGGCGGATCTTTGGAGAAAATAAATAAATTACGTCTCCTACAACAAAAACAAATTATGGCTGCACTGATTGATCTGATAGGCAATACGCCTATGGTTGAAATAAAAAAGCTAAACCCTAATCCCAACGTACAAATATTTGCCAAGCTGGAGGGCAATAATCCCGGCGGCAGTGTTAAGGACCGTGCATCGCTCAACATGATCCGCAGCGCTATTGAACGTGGCGATATTAAGCCGGGCACTAAGCTTATTGAAGCTACCAGCGGCAATACCGGTATTGCACTGGCCATGATAGCCCGCCTGTTTGACCTGGAAATTGAGCTGGTAATGCCATCAAATTCCACTCGCGAGCGTACGCTTACCATGGAGGCGTTTGGAGCCAAAGTAACCTTGCTGGAGGGCATTGAACTTTGCCGTGATTATGCCGAAGAAAAAGCAGCTACGGGTGAATTCTACTTAGTAAACCAGTTTGGAAATCCAGATAATTACGGAGCTCATGTTAAAACTACCGGGCCCGAAATTTGGCGGGACACCAAAGGCAAAATAACCCATTTTGTAAGCGCAATGGGTACAACAGGCACCATTATGGGCTGCTCCATATACCTTAAAAAACAAAACCCCAGTATACAGATAGTGGGCTGCCAACCTACTGAAGGCTCATCTATCCCGGGAATCCGCAGGTGGCCGGCTGCTTACCTGCCAAAAATATTTGACGCTTCAAGAGTTGACAGGGTGATGGATATCTCAGAAGAAGAGGCTACCCAAATGACCCGTAAACTGGCTAAGGTTGAAGGTGTATTTGCCGGCATGAGCAGTGGCGGCGCCTTATCAGCAGCCATAAAATTAGCTGCTGAATTAAAAGAAGGCGTAATTGTATTTATCTGCTGTGATCGCGGTGACCGGTATTTAAGCAGCGAGCTTTTCGGGTAGTTTTTATTTACCTAAATCGTAATTKATAACCACTGTTGGCAGCAAGGTAGCATTATCCATAGGCACCTGGTTAGTTGATAAGATAGGCCTGCGTTTAGCATAAAATTCATAAACCTCTTTGAACAAAGCTTTACTTGGGATAGGCGGCTGATTAAATCCTATCGAAAACGGGATCACAAAATCATGTGCTTTCTCATGATCGGGAATGATCCATTTATGATTGGATTTTTTAAGCGCTTCAATAACCGGAGTAGTTAATATGTAATCATCGGCATAATAAACAACAATTCTTTTAATAGCACCCTTTTCATCAGCAGTAAATTTAAAAACGGCTGTTCCGGTTGCCTTCTTGCTAACTATCTCGGGCGATACTTTCAGGCTATCCCTGAAAAAGGAGGTCATTACCGGGGCTCCTCCCTGGAAAGGGAATACCTGCTCTGTTTGAGCCATACTATAAACTGACGATAAAACGGCGGCGACAATTAATATGATCTTTTTCATTTATTCTTTTTTTGGTTATTCTTCTTTGGGTTCTCTTTTGCTTCCTTCATACAGCTCATATTCAAATAAGCGGCAATCCAGTTTACCATTGTAAAATTCTATTCTTCTTGATGGGCGCAAACCTATCTTTTTCGCCAGGTCGGGATTACCGGTAAAAACATATCCCCTGTACCCCAGGCATTTCTTTTTCAGGAAATCACCCATTCTTTTGTAGGTAACCTCCAGTTTGCTGTGTACGCCTAAACGTTCACCGTATTCCGGGTTAAACATTACAACACCAGCATCCCCGGGCACTTCAGTGTCTTCGAAGTCACAAACAGCAAAATCAATCAAATGTTCTACACCAGCTGTTTTTGCATTTTTTTGTGCTATATCAATCGCGTCTTCAGATATATCTGTAGCTATAATTTTAAAGCCGGTTTCTTTTTTCGCCTTATCTTTTAATTTACGGCGTTCGGCAAAAAAAACGGTCTCGTCATAACCCATAATATGCATAAAACCGTAGTTCATCCTAAATAGGCCCGGATGTTTATCAGTAGCCAGTAAGGCTGCTTCAATAGCCAGTGTACCAGATCCGCACATGGGGTTAATGAAAGTACTCTTCCTATCCCAATTGGTGGCCATAATGGTTGATGTGGCTAAAGCTTCCAGCATAGGAGCCTTGCCCGGTATTTTACGGTAACTATGCTTGGCAAGTGTTTCGCCCGATGTATCCATAAAAATATCCGCATCACTATCCTGCCAGTAAAGGTGTACCAGCGTCTTATTTGCCTCCGAGCCAGAATTTGGCCTGATGTCTTTCACAGATTTAATTCTGTCAACAATAGCATCCTTTACTTTCACATTGGCAAACAAAGGCGTAAGTATATGCTCGTTATTAACGTTTGATGTTACAGAAAAATAGCCGCTAAAATCTATTAATTTCTCCCATTCAATGGTTACCAGTTCGTCATATAGCTGCTTAGGATCATCGGCCTTAAAGCTTTTTATAAGGTAAAGCACCTGGCTTGCGCAGCGCAGGTTTAAATTAAGGGCTATAGTATCAGTTACTGTGCCCTTAAGCTCAACCCCGGTTTGAAAAACGCGGGTTGGCGTATAGCCCAATTCTTCTACTTCCTGTTGAAGGTAGCCCGACAGCCTTTTATTACAGGTAATTATTATTTTACTCTCGTTGTGGAAAACTTGCATAATATTTTGCGAATTTATGAATTAAAAAGCCCCTATTTTAATTTCCTAAGCATTAACTTTACATTTTAAATTTTTTAAGATTATGGAAGTTAAAGGTAAAGTACATGAGGTGTCGCCAACACAGCAGGTAACAGAGTCACTAAAAAAGCGTGAACTGATAATTGAGTATGTTGAGAATCCACAGTATCCCGAATATTTAAAGTTTGAAGCCATACAGGATCGTTGCGCGTTAATGGACAACGTAAAAATTGGTGACGACGTTGAAGTTTTCTTTAACCTGAAAGGCCGTCCATGGACTGATAAAACAGGCAAGAAAAGCTATTTCAACTCATTGCAGTTATGGAAAATTAACGTTTTGTCGGGTGCAGGTGCCGCCTCAACCCCAGAATATGCAGCGCCGGCAGCTGATATCAGTTCATCAAGTGATGATGACGACCTGCCGTTTTAATCGGGTTGCACATTAGATATTTAAAAGCTCCTTTTATTAAAGGGGCTTTTTTTGTTACCTGTCAAACAGCAATACCCTATTCTTCAAATCGTTATTGTATATTAACAATTGTTAAATTTTGTTAAATGCCCCCGTTTGTTGKGTTATTTAAAATAATTTTGTTTGTTAACAAATGAAGAAACGAAGCATAGGATTGATTATTGGATTAATGGGACTTGCACTTTTAGGTGTAATGGCCATGCAATTGTACTTTTTAAGGCAATCGTACCAAATGCAATCCGAACTATTTGACCGTTCTGTTAACGAGGCGCTCAATAACGTGGTATCAAAAGTAACCAAACAGGATGCCAATAATTTTTTAAGTTCAAGAGCTCAAAATAAAGATACGGAGGTAGATGAAGGGGGAATTAAAATAGTTAAAAGTAATTCAAACAAGGCATACGACTTAAACTCAAAGAAGAAGGCAACTTATAAACAACGACGGATTGCCCTTTTGCGTGATAGCCTTGAACGAATGATCATGCACAAAAAGCTGGATGATGAGTTGAGCAATTTATTAATGCAGGAGGGTACTATTGATTTCAGCGTTGAAGAGCAAACAGATGAATTTGGGGTTGTGCATATAAGGTTTACCCCGCAAGCTGTAAGAACACGCATAACAAAAATTAAAATACCCAAAAAGCTACATAAATATGATACGCTAAGGTATTTTTACCAGGACCCAATGATAGGCAAGCAGTTGACACTGCAACTTATACCCAACCCCCTTTGGGAGCGCGAGCAAAGACGCAAACAAAAGGAAAAGCAAGTTTACCAGATCAAAAAAATGCTGGAGACCGATTCCCTCCAAAATTTAAATAATAGCAAAATTAGCGTTATCGAAAACCTGGCAGAAGATTATCGAAAATCCGGGCAGCCGCTAACCAAACGCTTAAGTCGATTTTGGATTGATTCCTTACTCCGGTTCGAACTCCATAATAAAGGAGTGTACCTGCCTTTTAGTTATGAAGTTTCAACGGCCAATAATGACTCACTTATATTTTCAAGCGCCAATGACCTGGAAGGTAACAAGCCCGTATTTATAGCTGCAAATACCTACCAAACGCCTATTTTTAGTAAGGATGTGATCAATGATCCAGGCAAAATAAAGCTTACATTCCCTCAAAAAAACTCGCYCATATTAAGCCATATGACCGCTACAATGGGCACCACAGGTGGTTTGTTGCTGGTGCTTATATTTTGCTTCGGGTACACTATATTTTCTATCCTAAAACAAAAAAAGGTATCGGAGATGAAAATAGACTTCATCAACAACATGACCCACGAGTTTAAAACCCCTGTATCAACCATCATGATAGCAAGCGAGGCTTTAAAAGATACCGAAATTACAAACGACCAAAGCCGGGTATCGCGCCTTGCCAACATAATTTTTGAAGAAAACGAACGTTTAGGAAGCCATATAGAAAGAGTGCTTAATATTGCCCGCATAGAAAAGAATGATTTTAAGCTCGACAAAAAACCGCTTGATGTAAATGATATGATAGCCGTTGTATTGGATAGCATGACGCTTAAACTGCATAAATGCAATGCCAAAACAACACTTGAGATGGATGCAGAGCATGCCGTTATCATAGCTGATGAGCTGCATTTTTCAAACGTGCTGTATAACCTTATTGACAATGCCATAAAATATAGCATTGACCATCCCGAAATTACCATCAGCACAATTAACCGGAACGGGCAGGTTGTTATAAAAGTTGCTGATAAAGGTATTGGGATGAGCCGCGATCAGCAGACAAAGATATTTGAGCAGTTTTATCGCATTCCAACAGGAAACCTTCACGATGTAAAAGGTTTCGGCCTTGGCTTAAGCTATGTAAACACCATAGTTAAACGCTTGAATGGTACCATAAGCGTAAGATCTGAAAAGGAAAAAGGATCGGAATTTGAATTGAAATTTGCGTTGGCGTAAGGAGTCGGAAAGTCCGGGAGACAATAAAACCCGGAAGTAAATAATTGAAATAAAATCTTCCGGACCTTCCGACTATCGGACTTCCGGGCAAAAAACATGAAGAAAATACTACTGGTTGAGGATGATGCCAATTTGGGTTTGCTGTTGCAGGATTACCTGCAGCTGAAAGGTAAGTTCGATGTTGTTTTGTGCAAGGATGGAGAAGAAGGCCTGCGTGCTTTCACCAAACAAATGTACGATTTATTGATACTTGATGTAATGATGCCCAAAAAGGATGGTTTTACTTTAGGTAAAGATATCAGGAAGATAAATCCTAATGTTCCTATCATTTTCGCCACAGCAAAAAGCATGATAGAGGATAAAACACAGGCTTTTAACCTTGGCGGTGATGATTATATCACCAAACCTTTCCGTATTGAAGAGTTGTTACTGCGCATAAATGCTCTCCTTAAACGTACTGGTGGAACCGAAAAATCTGAAGAAGAAAAACAAACCAACTTCAAAATAGGCCGTTATTCGTTTGATTATACCTCGCAGATCATCACCATAGGCGAATCGAACCAAAAATTATCAACTAAAGAGGCCGAACTACTTCGCCTGCTATGTATGCGTAAAAACGAGGTACTTACCCGCGAAGAAGCCCTCCTTAATATCTGGCATGATGATAATTATTTTAATGGCCGCAGCATGGATGTGTTTTTGAGCAAGATTCGTAAGTATTTAAAGGATGACCCCAATGTAGAGATCATTAACGTGCATGGCCGGGGTTATAAATTGCTTATCAATTAACCCCAGCCCGGGGTATCTGTTGCTTTTGTTATTCTGGATGCTGAATTGGAACATTTTCCAGGGCATATTCATAAGTGTAAAACTGTATGGCTTTTTTGTGGCATGGAATGCGTATTTAATGCCTTTTAGTTAAGTTATCTAAATCATCAAGGTCTTTATATCTGCCCGATGCCTTTTTAGCACTAATAAGGTCATTCAAATGAATAGTTCTGACAAGTAAGCCATCTTCCTCAAAATAGATCGCGCTATTATAACAAGAATCAAAGTCAACTCCCTGTGCAGATGTCATTACATCAATAGACGCCGGAGGTCTGCCAAATGTAAATACCTCTATATTTTCATTTAAGAACTTCTCCTCTGTCATATCAAAAACGGGCATACCGAAATGCAAAAATGCGGTTCTTAACTTTTCATAATTGTCAACTGTTTTTGCAACCAAAATAGTCATGTCACCAGTAGTTCGGGGGTGGCGGTGTAAAATGACAGAATACCCACCAATCAGCACATACTTAACATCATTTTTATTAAGCTGGTCAATAAAATCTCTGAAATCCTGATTGAAAATATTACCTATCTATTTTTCCCTGGACCTGATACTGAACACGGTTTTATCCATCCTTGGAGGATTATTCTCAGGGTAATTATAAGCAACACTATTTAGGTAGTTTGCTATGCGCAGTCTTTCCTGCCAGGTAAGCTGTTTATAATACCCTGTTTGGTCGGCGGCTTCTTTAGCTGTCTGGGCTTTAAAAGCAGTCCGGTCTAATCTAAAATCGCTCATAGTTCAAATATACCGCAAAAACTTTTACATGTGACAAATTTGTTAAGCCACAGTTATGGTTTTATGCCGATTAATAAATAGGTTTGTTATCGACTGATCTCATTATTTATTAACTATGAAACTAAAACTACTTTTTTCGTGCCTCTTATCTGCGGGCATAAGCGGTCAACTGTTTGCACAGGAAACTGTTGATCCGGCAATAGTTCAAAAAATTCGTGAGGAGGGTTTAAATCACTCCAAAGTGATGGAAACCGCTTTTTACCTAACCGATGTATCCGGCCCCCGTTTGGCTAATTCTCCGGGATTAAAACGCGCACAGAACTGGGCCGTTGAGCAATTGAAAACCTGGGGTATGGTAAACGCCAAATTAGAGCCATGGGGCAAGTTTGGTAAAGGCTGGGAAGTTCAAAAAAACTATGCCGCTATTACTGTTCCTTACTATCATGCCATTATAGCTATCCCCAAAGCCTGGACACCTGGCACCGGCGGATTGATCAAAGGTGATGTTATGGTCGTAAAAGCCGATTCTGCTATTGATTTGGAAAAATACAAGGGCAAGCTGCAAGGCAAGGTTGTGATATTTGACACCAAACCACTTATCGAACGTACTTTTAAATCTGATGCAGCCCGTTATACCGACGAGGAGCTGGCCACCATGGAAAAGGCAACTATGGCCCCTGCGCGTGAGCGCCGGGCGTTTGATCCAAACTCACCCCAGTTTGCTGCTATGCGTAAACTACGCGCATTCAGGGCGTCTTTAGGTGAGTTTCTGTTACAGGAAAAGGTTGCTTTGGTTTTAAGCCAGGGAAGAGGCACAGATGGCACTGTATTTACCACAAACGGGGCTTCATACGCCGATACAGCCAAAGCCGTAGCGCCAGAGCTGGAAACCAGCAGCGAAGATTATCAGCGCATTTTACGCCTGGTAAATGCAGGTAAACCAGTACAGGTTGAGGCCGATATAAAAACACAGTTCTTTACTGATGATATGCAGGGTTATGACGTAGTTGGCGAAATACCCGGCACCGATAAAAAGTTAAAAGACCAGGTTGTTATGCTTGGCGGCCACCTTGATTCATGGCATGCAGGAACCGGCGCTACCGATAATGCCGCCGGCAGCGCGGTAATGCTGGAGGCTATGCGTATACTAAAAGCTATCGGTTTTAAACCAAAACGCACCATTCGTATAGCGCTCTGGAGTTCAGAGGAGCAGGGCTTATTTGGCTCACGAGGCTATGTGTTAAACCACTTTGGCGATCCTAAAACCATGCAGCTAAAGCCCGAGCAGGCAAAGCTTTCGGCATATTACAATTTAGATAACGGTACAGGTAAAATAAGGGGGATCTATTTGCAAGGCGATTCGGCTGCAGGGCCAATATTTAAAACCTGGCTGGAGCCCTTTAAAGATTTGGGCGCTACAACGGTAACCATCAGCAACACAGGCGGTACAGACCACCAATCGTTTGATGCGGTGGGGATTCCTGGCTTCCAGTTTATCCAGGATGCTATTGATTATGGTTCACGCACCCACCATAGCAACCAGGATACTTACGATCGCCTGATTGAGGACGACCTTAAACAAGCCGCTACCATTATTGCCTCGTTTGTTTATAATACATCACAACGTACCGAAATGATACCACGTAAAGAATTGCCTAAGCCGCAACCGGCACGCTAAGTATCTTTTAAAGTTTATAATACATCACAACGTACCGAAATGATACCACGTAAAGAATTGCCTAAGCCGCAACCGGCACGCTAAGTATCTTTTAAAGTGTTCCACCGGAACGGTGGAACGCAGCGGAACGGGTGGAACACCTTTCTGTTTGACTGTCAATGATTTAGATAAAGTTTAAAACAAGACTGGAACACTATAGTGGCTGATTTTCAACTGTTTACATAAACGCAAAAAGCAAAGTGTAAACTAACAACAGGACTAATCAGTAAAAGTGTAAACTTTTTTCAGGGTGAAACAAACAAAACAAAAAATCAATACTTTGATTATCAATTATCTTAGCTTATTTGATAGGAAAGTATTTAAAAAAAGCAGAGAAAAAACGGGAAAAATTGAGAATTGTAAAGAAAAATTCAATAAAAAAAGCGATGTTGTTTTAGCATCGCTTTTTTTATTGCTTTATTCTTTTATCAAATACAAATGGTTCTGTTTTAATTAGCCGGATGGATTTAAAATCATCATGCTTAGGGTTGATCAGGTAGTTGACCTCTTCGTCAATAATGGAGGATGGAACTGCTAATACAGCCGACCGCTTGTCTGCTATCCATTTATTGCCCAGGTTTTGAGTAAACAACATCCGGTCATATTCCTGCCAGTCTGGCGGCAGGTCTTCCTTTTTAATACTGATGACCAGTAAGGTATCCGGCACCTCAATGGTCATTACATTAAAAGCGAGGTTGAGGCTTACCTGGTTACGGTGAACAACGTTTTCAAGACAGGCTAATGACTGCGATGACGCCGTATATATCATCTCCACATCATTAGGATTCCACCTGGCGGCCCTACCCGATGCTACCAGTTTACCCGAATATTTTGCAAGCGCAATACGATATACAAGCATCGTTAAGCCAGATCGCCAAATTGTATACGGATCAACTCTTCTTCGATGAGCTGGATACCTGTTATGGTATCCATTATATCAAAAGGCAGCCTGTTGCCAAGGCCGTAAGCCGGCGTATTAAGCCACTGATGAAATGCCTGGCCCGAGCCGAATATTTCAATGCCGGTATCAAATAGCGCAAATGATTTGAGCAGTTTTTCGCTTAAGGCGGCATCCAGTTTTAAATCGCGGTTAACATGGTTTTGAATAGTTTTAACCGTGGTTTTAAATGTTTCCTGGAATTCATCCTGGGTAAAACCCGATAATGATRAAAAATCTAGCGCGGTTTTTGCATCCAGGCCACTTTTTGACCTGTTTAACAAGCTGATAGCATCTGTGTATTTTGGCTCACGATTATATACGCCTTCAAAATCAGAAACATAACTTACTTTTTCAAAATCCTTATAAATCACAGGGGATTTTTTAAGGGTTGCTTGTTTTTTTACCTTTGCCATTGGTTTTATCCTCTACAACAAATATAGAAATTTTTCCATAAATAAAAGAAATTTTTCCATTTATTGTAATTCTATCCGCTGATGCTGGTAGGGTATCTCAATATGTTTAAACCCTTTCTCTTTTAGTTTTCCGCTAAAATACTGCTGTACCTCATACTCGCCGTGAACAAGAAAAACTCCTTTTACCTTTTCAGGATCCTGGCATGCCATAAAATGCAGCAGATCCTCATAATCGCCATGGGCGCTCATCGATCTGATGGACCTTACTTCGGCATTAACGGTGTATGGTTCGCCAAAAATATTAACTTCCATATCCCCGTTAAGCAAACGCCCACCCAATGAGCTGGGCTCGCAGTAACCTACCATTAAAATAGTGTTTTTATTATTGCCGATATTTTTTTTAATATGATGCTTTACCCGGCCGGCTTCGGCCATGCCCGATGCGGAGATGATAACACAGGGGCTTGGGTTATCATTCAGGGCAATGGATTCTTCGGTTGATTGAATAAACCGGAGTCCTTTAAATCCAAAAGGGTTTGGGTCGGTTTTTAATACGGCTTTCACTGCTTTATTATAAACCTCGGGGTGGCCCATAATTACCTGGGTGGCTTTTTCCGATAGCGGACTATCTACAAAATAAGGCAGATCCGGCAATACTCCTCTCAACTCCAGGGCATTTAAAGCGTATAGCAACTCCTGTGTTCGCCCAACACTAAATGCCGGGATAATCACTTTACCCCGCTTAACCTCGCAGGTTTCTTTAATAATCTCCAATAAGGCATCCTCAATAGGCCCGATATCCTTGTGCAGCGAATCGCCATAGGTTGATTCCAACAAAATATAATCAGACTGATCAAATACCTCCGGATCATTTAACAGCATGTCGTCATATCGTCCAACATCACCGCTAAAAGTAATATGGGTTGGCTTACCATCTTCCAATATAGATAAATGCACCACAGCGCTGCCCAATATGTGGCCTGCATCAGTAAACTTTAGCTTTACCCGGGGAGTAATCTCAAACTCCTCCTTATACTCAACAATTTTAAATAGCCTAAGCGCATCCATCGCCTGTTCATCTGTATACAGCGGCTCCAATAACGGCAGGCCTTTACGGGCCCGGCGCTTGTTGATATAGGCAACATCCTGCATCTGGATATGCGCTGAATCCATCAGCAGAATTCGCGCCAGATCCATTGTAGCCGATGTGCAATAAATAGGGCCTTTATAGCCCTGGGCAACTAAACGCGGAATTAATCCGCAGTGATCAATATGCGCATGGGATAGCACCATATGATCAACCTTTTGTGGATTGAATCCAAAATGTTCGTTCAGGTCATCAGATTCTTCGCCCATGCCCTGGAACATACCGCAATCCAATAATATGCTGGTACCATCCTTTAAGCTGATGAGGTGCTTACTGCCGGTAACGTTACGGGCAGCGCCATGAAAGGTTATATTCATTGATAATTTAGTATGAAATAGCTTAACGAAGATGGGGATTAAAAGTTTAGTTTCAATAAAACTAAACTTTTAGTTGTTATTTTAATTTATAGTATTTACCTTAGTTTAACCAATTGGATAATTGATGTGATTTTAAATAAGCATCAATAAAATTTATTACAAAGCACATGGAAATTAAAGAATTAACCCGCGCCGAAGAACAAATTATGCAGGTATTATGGCAACTGGAAAAGGCCTATGTAAAGGATGTGATTGACGTATTACCCGAGCCAAAGCCGGCCTATAACACCGTATCAACCATTATCAGGATTCTTGAGACAAAGGGATTTGTGGGGCATACGGCATTTGGAAAAAGCCATCAATATCATCCGGTGGTAAGTAAAGACCAATACCAGGATTTTGCTTCGGATAAACTGCTGAGCGGCTATTTTGATAATTCTGTAAACCGCATGCTTTCGTTTTTTGTAAAAAAAGAAAAGATCGACCTGAAAGAGGCTGATGAGATCATGAAACTGATTGAAAAACTTAAAGACAAGTAATTATGAATTGGTGGCAATATTTATTACTGGTAAATATTTACCTGGTGCTGTTTTATGTGTTTTATGTTTTATTGCTGCGAAAGGAAACCTTCTTTCAGCTTAACCGCGTTTACCTGGTAACGGCAGCACTATTGTCGTTTATTATACCGGTTATACAGGCAAACTGGGTGCAAAACCTTTTTATTACACAACAGGTAAAGTATACTATTTATAGCATCCCGGTAATGGAGTACCATTTTAAGCCCATAGACGACAGGCATATTAATATGGGCGAAATATTGGCCATTTTGTATTTAAGCGGAATATTGGTTTTATCGGCAAAGCTTACCTGGCAGTTATATAAACTGCGTAAGGTGATGCGTATGCCCAAGGCAGCCGTCCCATACTCATTTTTCAAGCAAATAAAACTGGATGAGAGCAATCCCGATAATGCAGTAATTGAAGCGCATGAGCAGGTACATGCACAGCAATGGCATTCGGCCGATGTATTGTTGATTGAAATGGTAATGATCATCAACTGGTTTAATCCAATAGTTTACCTGTACCGGTTTTCTATCAAACACATTCACGAATACATTGCCGATAGGCAGGCTGTACAGGCCGGTACCAGTAAAGCCGATTATGCACTGCTGCTATTGAAGCAAACATTTAATGCGCCGGCCCACCGGCTGGTAAATCCGTTTTTTAACCACAGTTTGTTAAAACAACGTATTATCATGTTGCAAAAAAATAAATCGCAGCGAATCTCGCTTATCAAATACGGCCTTTCGGCCCCGTTATTTATACTAATGCTTATTTTATCATCGGCAACTATTAATAACAGTAAAACCTTTACAGCAATTAATGATAAGGCGCAGGAAATATTTATAACACCGGCGTTGCAAACAGACCTTTCTGCTGTACTGCCCGGCAACAATAAACCGATTACGGCTATTAAAACAAGCGATAAGCCTGATACCGGCAAGGTATTTTCTTCGGTAGAGGAATTGCCGGAATTTCCGGGAGGTGTTCAAGGTTTCGGGAGGTTTTTAGGTGTTAACATCAGGTACCCCCAGGACGCGAGGGAAAAGAAAATACAAGGCCGGGTAATTTGTTCCTTTATTGTTGAAGATAATGGCTCGTTATCGCACATCAAAATTTTAAGAGGCGTTAGTGCCGATATAGATGCCGAATCGGTTCGTGTGCTTAAGCTTTCACCTAAATGGAAACCCGGTGTACAAAACGGAATAAAAGTACGAACACAGTATACTGTACCTATAGGTTTCACTTTAGATGTTGATAGCATTAAATTAGACGAAGCGGCACAAACACCGGCAGCGAACAAGGTTTACAGCTCGGTACAGGAACTCCCTGCTTTTCCGGGCGGTATTGAGGCGCTTGGCAAATTTTTAAGCACCAACATCAGGTATCCTAAAAGCGCGAGGGAAAAAGGGATAGAGGGAAGGGTGATATGTACGTTTGTTGTAGAAACCGATGGTTCATTATCTAATATAACAATTTCAAGGAGTGTTAGTGCCGATTTGGATGAAGAAGCGGTTAGGGTACTTAAACTCTCGCCAAATTGGACTCCCGGTAAACAAGATGATGCAGAAGTAAGGGTACAGTATAGCATACCAATCAGCTTTAAACTTACCGATGATAAAAAGCCGGCAAAATCAACAGAAAATAAAATGGGTAACGTGCGGGATACTGCTGCTACTTACAAAGAATCGCTTATATGCAATAATTTCACTAACGATTCCAAACCGTTGTATGTGCTCAACAACAACCCCATAACCGACCTGCAGCTTAAGCTGATGGATCCAAATACTATTAAAAGCATCAACGTTTTAAAAGATAAAAGCGCCACGGCCTTGTATGGTGATAAAGGCAAAAACGGCGTGATTGTAATAACCACAAAGAACAACAAAAGCTAAGAAGCTGTTTAAATTTGATTTATTAATGTTTTATGGTTCTAATGGAGCACATAACCCCGCGTCATTGCGAGTGGTACCTTCTTATAATGACATGATTGTAAGCTGTTGATTGCCAGTATGTATTTGCACATGGACGTCTTGCCCGTCATTGCGAGGAACGAAGCAATCCCCGATTTACAGAGTAGCTGTGCAAATCCGCTCKGTATTTTGGGGATTGCTTCGTCGTACCTCCTCGCAATGACGATCAYGAGGTGATTGTGGTACCTATACATGTCATTACTGTTTTTTCCAGCTCGGCTGGTGGATACTTGCAATGACGATCATGAGGCAGCTGTGGTGGTCATAAAAAAAGGAGAGGAAAATTAATTTTCCTCTCCTTTTTCATTTATTTAAATATCAAATCATTGCAGCTATCGTCTGTAATCTKCACATCTACTTGGTATACCTGTTAATGATATCAACTATTACCTTGTTCTTTTGTAGTTGAGGCAGATAGTCAAACAGGATATAATGTTTCTCCGGATCGGATGTCAATGCCATTTCCAGGTAGTTAAGTGCCTCATTATATTCGCCCTTGGCAAACAGGTAAGCTACCATCCTATAATAAAGCTCTGCCGCTTCGGGGTTATTTTTTATCGCCTGCGAGATGATCTCGATAGCGCCCACCAGTCTTTGCTGTTCGTATAATATAGACGAATAATCAAGCCAGGCATCAATATCCAGGGGGTTTAGCTCAACCACCTTTTCATAAGCCTGTTCAGCTTCGGTCATGTGGCCCAGCTTATACTCAGCATCGGCAATGGCAAACCAATAATCGGCATTGGCAATATCAAGATCGAGCGCTTTTTTGTAAAAGTGCAGGGCCTCGAAATAACGTTCCTCAAAATCAAGCGTAACACCTATCCCAAACCAGGCATCGGCCAGTTTAGGATCCATTTTAACCGATTTTTTATAAAAAGCGCGGGCATCATCCATCTGCTCCAGCTTTTCGTAGCACTCGCCAATAGCGCAATAGGTATCAGCATTAGGTTGCTCATACTCAAAGGTGTGGCGGTATACTTCAATTGCTTCGGCATATTTCTCCAGGTTGACCAATGCGTTACCTTTGTTAAAATAGGCTGATGCAAAGCTGTCTTTTATCAGGATGGCATAATCATAAGCATCAATTGCTTTCTCAAACAAACTTAGCTTAGTATAAGCGTTACCAAGGTTGTACCATGCCGCGTAGCTGTAAGGCTCGTTATCAATATATTGCTGATAAAACTGCACGCTCTCCTGCTGGTTGTCCATTACATCATAGCAAAAAGCCAGTTCGTACAGGGCATCCTGGTTTTCCATATTTTGTTTAAGGCAAAGCTTAAGGTAGCTTATGGCAGTATCGTAATCGCCCATGTTTTGATAAACGTAGGCAATGTGCAGTAGTATCTCATCTGTTTCTTCGGCAAGGCCAAGGGCTTTTTCATAATTTTCCAAAGCTTCACCAAACCGTTCCATGCTCTCGTACAGGTTACCCCGTATAATATAAATATCGGCATCAGAGGCCTCAAGCATAGCTGCCTTTTCAAGAGCGGCAAAGGCCTCGGGAACTTTGTTGCCTACTACAAGCAATTGGGCCTGTTTAATTAAAAAAACTGCTGCAAATGGGTGTTGGTTACGTGCGTACTCTGCCACCTGCAGTGCTTTGGCCGGATCATTCTTTTCGATGTAATAGTCGATAATGTTCTCAAACGCCTGGGCATCAAAAAAGTACTGGTCGTGATTGCGGATCATCTCCTCGTACCGCTCTACCGAAAACTTTGGATCTTCGGTAAAACCAAATTCAAATTCTTCTTCCATTCAATTTTGTTTGCAGAACATCCGCTTTAGGTTAACAATAAAATTGCTTTGTAAAGACTTATTAAGTTGAAAATACGACAATAAAGCGTCCAATCGACAATTTAGTTTTCAACATTCGCACATTTTTAACAGATGTTAATTACAAAGCCTTGATAATTAATGACAATCAATTAAACGGCAATGGACGGGTGAACCAAAAATTGCCTTAAAGATTTTTACCTTTGACAAAAGTAACGATTATGAGCCTTGATATTACCGATATTTTAAAACGTTTACATATAAACGATATTAATGATGCTTTTAGTACCGGGAGCAGCTGGGGCAGCAGTAGCGATGCAGCCATAAAAAATGTTACATCGCCCGTTGACGGCCAAAAGATAGCATCGGTTAAATTTGCTACCGAAAGCGATTATAACCAGGTAATTGAGCAAGCTGCCAAAGCATTTAAAACCTGGCGCCAAACCCCTGCCCCAAAGCGCGGCGAAATTGTACGCCAGATAGGCGAGGCCCTGCGTGCCAATAAGCATGACCTGGGTACACTGGTATCCTATGAAATGGGTAAAAGTCTGCAGGAAGGCCTGGGCGAAGTACAGGAAATGATAGATATAGCCGATTTCGCGGTAGGATTAAGCAGGCAGCTGTATGGTTTAACCATGCACTCAGAAAGACCGGAGCACCGTATGTATGAGCAATATCATCCACTGGGTATTGTCGGCATTATTTCGGCCTTTAACTTCCCGGTTGCAGTATGGAGCTGGAATGCCCTGCTGGCATGGGTTTGCGGCGATGTTTGCATCTGGAAACCATCAGAAAAAACACCTTTAACCGCCATTGCCTGCCAGCACATTGCGCAGGAGGTTTTTAAAAGAAACAATATTGAAGAGGGAGTGTCAAACCTCATCATCGGTGATCGTAATATTGGCGAGCTGATGGCTAATGACGCGCGCGTACCACTCATTTCGGCCACTGGTTCAACCCGCATGGGCAAGGCAGTTAGCGCGGCCGTGGGCGCCCGGTTAGGCAAAAGCCTGCTGGAGCTGGGCGGCAATAATGCCATCATCATCAGCGAAAATGCCGACCTGGATATGTCACTCATTGGCGCTGTATTTGGTGCCGTGGGCACCGCCGGGCAGCGTTGTACCAGTACCCGCAGGCTTATTATACACGAAAGTGTTTACGAAGCTTTTAAACAAAAACTGGTGAGCGCTTACGGACAGATACGGATAGGTAACCCGCTGGATGAACATAACCACATGGGGCCGCTGATTGATCATGATGCGGTGGCGCTTTACCTGGATTCAATAGAAAAATGCAAGGCCGAAGGCGGCAAATTTATAGTTGAAGGCGGTAAGCTGGAAGGTAATGCTTATGCATCCGGATGCTATGTGAAACCGTGTATTGCCGAGGTAGAAAATCACTTTAAAATTGTACAGCACGAAACCTTTGCGCCTATCCTCTATCTCATTAAATATACCACGCTTGAAGAGGCTATCAGTTTGCAGAATAGTGTACCGCAAGGCCTGTCATCGGCCATAATGACTAATAATTTGCGCGAGGCAGAACAATTTTTATCCTATGCTGGTTCTGACTGTGGAATTGCCAACGTAAACATCGGTACATCGGGCGCAGAAATAGGCGGCGCTTTTGGCGGCGAAAAGGAAACCGGCGGTGGCCGCGAATCTGGATCTGATGCATGGAAAGTTTATATGAGGCGACAAACCAATACTATTAATTATTCAAAAACGTTGCCATTAGCCCAGGGGATCAAGTTCGATCTCTAAAATTTTTATTACTAATATTTATACATGTTTAATTTCCGCTCATACATTACCTGCACTTTTTTATTCGCAGCATTAACAATTGATCAACCGGTATCGGCGCAGGTAATGCCTAAGCCCGAACCCGACCCGCCAAGGCATTGGCAACTAATGGACCTTAAGGAAGATGGTTACTTCGGTATCAGCTTAAAGCCTGCCTATCTTTATGTAAAAGGTAAAAAAAGCAAAACTGTTGTAGTAGCCACCATTGATAGCGGAGTGGATACCCTGCAAAATGACCTGAAAAGCATTTTATGGGTAAATACAAAAGAAATTCCGGGCAACGGCTTAGATGATGACCATAACGGTTATATTGACGATGTACATGGCTGGAATTTTTTAGGCGGCGCAGGCGGTAAAGCAGATTTTAATGAAACTACCGAAGAAGTACGCGAGTACAACAAACTTAAAGGCAAATATGCTGGTATCACCGAAGCTACCGCAACAGATAAAAAAGCATTTGCTTACTGGCAGCGTGTTAAAACCGTTTATGATACTACGATAAATAAATCGCAGACAGAAACTGCACAGCTACAGCCCATCATGAACGCCTTAATGGCAACCAGCGGATACATCAAAAAATCGCTTAGTATAGGCGCAAACGGTACTTTTAAAGAAGCCGACCTTGTAAGAATAAAAACAACAAACGATACCTTAAGCCAAAGCAAATATGTATGGGCTACTATATTTTCGCAGGAGGGTGGCAACAAAACAAATGCTGCCATTATTAAAGATTTAAGCGAATACCTGGAGAAGCTCAATAACAACCTATCGCCCGACCTGGAATCGCGCAAAAGAATAGTTGGCGATAATGTAGATAGCTTGGATCACAAACCTTATGGCAACAACCTTTTAAAGTTTGCTGATGCATCACACGGTACAGGGGTAGCCGGATTAATTGGTGCTGTACGCGGGAATAATTATGGCATAAACGGCGTTGCTGATAACGTAAGGATTATGGCGATTAAAGCTGTACCTAATGGGGATGAGTATGATAAGGATGTTGCCAATGCCATACATTACGCGGTAGATAATGGCGCAAAGATCATTAACATGAGTTTTGGTAAAAAAATATCGCCGCATAAAGAATGGGTTGATGAGGCTTTAAAGTACGCCGCTTCAAAAGATGTATTGCTGGTATTAGCCGCCGGGAATGATAACGACGATATGGATATGGACACTGATTACCCCAACGATCTTTTTCTTGACGGATCAGCTACCGATGCTGATAACCTGATTAATGTTGGCGCTTCGGGTTCACATTTGGGCGACCACCTTGCAGGAGATTTTAGTAACTACGGTAAAAAAATGGTGGATGTTTTTGCACCTGGTGTTAAAGTAACTACTATTGATACCGATGCCGAATTTAATACCGAGGATGGCACAAGCTTTTCATCGCCAATAACCGCGGGTATTGCGGCTTTGGTACTGGAATATTATCCAACATTAAGTTCAAAACAATTAAAACAGGTTATCCTGGCATCGGCCACACCATTAACCGGTACTATGGTTTACAAACCCGGCTCCAAAACCGAGAAGGTTGACTTTACTACCCTGAGCAAAACCGGCGGCATTGTAAATGCATATAAAGCGCTGCAAATTGCCTCAACAATGCGGGGAGAGAGGAAATAGATTTTTTGGACTTTCGGACTTTCAGACGTTCGGACTTTCAGACAAAAGACAGAAGGACAAAAGATAAAGTACTTTAAATAGCTTTATATCTTTTGTCCTTTATCCAAAAGTCCCTCGTCCGAAAATCCTTTGTCTGAAAGTCTGAAAGTCCTTTGTCCGAACGTCCTTCGTCCAAAAAATTACTTTTTCTTATCGCCGCCAATGGGTTTTACGGCGTCTTTTTTACCCGATTGGTAATCAGATGGCGCTTTTTTGCTTCCTTCGGCTGCTGGCTTCTTTTTTTCTTTTACGGCTTGTCTGTCCTTGCTCATGATCTTATAGTTTTAGATGTTAATTATGCGGGCTTGCTGGTATTGCAGCCCGGGTATTATATTGTATTTGCGGATGATTAACAGGCCCTCTTTTGTAGTGCCGGTTTTTAGGAAGAAAATGGATTGCTTTAATTTTAAAAACGCCTATCTTTGGCCAATTATTACAGCAATTAATTAAAGGTAATTGTTTTAAGCTATAAAAAGCATTCAAGGTGATTTTAAATATCGAAAACCTGTATAAATGCTTAGCTTTGCAACGTTTTTTTGATACACGTATATAAATAATAGATACATTACAACAATTCGCTAAAAAATGAAAAGCTTTATTCCAACAACCTTTTATGCATTTTTAAACTATGTAGTAGCCTTGTTACTGATTTCAACACTGTGGACGTTTGATACATTACATATTGGCGGCGCGGCTTTGTTCCTGCCATTAATTGTAGGCTGGTTACAGTTGATCATGGCTATTTTTGCCGATAACAAGCTGGGCTTTATTAAAGTGTTCCCAATGAGCATGCATAATATAAATGATGTAATTATGGGTTCATTCCTGATGTGTACTCCGTGGATTTATGATTTTAGCTCAAAATTATGGATACCACAGGTTCTTTTTGGTGGCCTGCTATTCATCATGGGTATTTTCACCGAGGGATCGCCTTTGCTTAAAAGACATCAGGAACCGCTTCAGGAAGGTGGGTTTACTTCAACAGATTCATTATAATCACCTACATGATATAAATAAAAGGGGCGCAAATTTTGCGCCCCTTTTTGTTTTGCCCGGTTTTCTGGTAAAGGGTTGCGTAATAACTGGCTGTTTTTAAAACACCTCGTTGAGCCCTAAAAAAAAGCCGCCGGATCCATAGCTGCCCCGGGCATAATCAAAACACATATTGGATCGGGTATATTTATTAAACAACAACCTTAAGCCAAAGCCGGCTCCCGGCTCCCAATACCTGAACAGTTTAATATCCCGCTGGTTATTGGCCGATTCTACATTTACAAAAGCAACCCCGCTTAACAATTTATTAGCCGTTAGCGGAAACCGGTATTCAGCCTCATTATATACAAAGGATGGCCCTTTAAACCTGCCGATAATGAAGGCGCGACCTATACGGCCATATGCATCACTCGCGGTACCCGGCAGTTCAAGGTAAGGTAACGATCCTTTAAGTAGGTAATTGGCCCAGTGCCAAATGGCAAAAACATTTTCGGGGTCGGTATCGCTCAGGCTCCAGTATTTCCTCAATTCGGCTTTTATTTGCACCGCGGCATGATTGCTGCCCAGCCAGGTTTGGTTAGCCCGCAAAATAACATCGGCATAAATACCTTTAAACGCGCGGTTTGGCTGATCGCGGCTGTTGTATTGAAAGTTTATTAAAACCCCATTGGCATTATATTTAAAAGGATTATACCCCTTGCGAATGCTGTACCTGTAATTATGCGTATCCTCCACCGGGATATTTTTTCGGTTATCATCAATGTTGTTATAAAAGTTAAAGCTGAGGCCCGCGCCCACATAAATATGGTCGGTTATTTTGCGGTAAATGCGTTCGTTTATTTTCAGGTAGGTATATCTTATCGGAAACTCATTGGGGTTATCGCCAAAATGCAGTTCACCCATGTGGAATGGGCCATCACCAACACTGCGCCTGCCGGTACCCAGGCCGTTATCCTTAGCTATGGTTTTGCCAACCTGCAACGTACCCTGCAGGTTCCATATATTTTTTGAGGTGAACGCATTGTGTTTAAATTCAAGTGTTGAAAGGCCATTGGTTGAAATGTACGCACCCGCGTTCATTACCGAGAGAATGGTGTTATGCCTGTCGCCAAAGTATTTACCGGCTGCCGAGGTTGCGCCGATTGCAAAGCCTACGCTTGGATTATAAGCTGCCGAGGGTAGCACAGCCCAAAAGAAATTCTTTTCGTCGAGGCTGGTATCGGCCGTATCTGGTTTTTTACTGCTGAAAATTGAATTTAAATACCCGTTGGCATCTCTTTGCGTTTTTAAAGAATCATCTAAACTTACCTGGGTTTGAGCAGATAGCGCAATTGAGTTTAAAGCAAAAACACATACGCCAAGCGCAAACCTGCAGATGGGTGACATCAATTTAGGGTAATTAATTAGAGTTCAGCGCTAATATATGTCATCGGTTTGATAATTAAAAAGAGTTGGGAGGCAAAAGTTTTTAAATATTGTTCAAACTGTTGCGTTCGCAACAGGTAAAACAAACCGCAACACCTGGTCATATTAACCGAAACACAGAATAGTCCATCAAAGCGCTTTTTAGGGTTGATTTTCAGCGGTGGCATGGTTGTGTCACCAAAAGGCGGGTTAAGAAATACAGCAGGTATGCTAATCAGCCCAAATAGCTTTTCGTATCGTTATATCTGCATGCATAAATTTTCCGTAAAACTATTTGCTAATAACACAAATAGCTGTATCTTTGCAGTCCCGAAAATGCGGGGTATAATAAACGTTTAAACAATTTAATTTAAAGCAAGTGAATACGTTAAGTTACAAAACTGTCTCAGCCAACAAAAAAACCGTTAACAAACAATGGGTTGTTGTTGACGCACAAGGCGAGATTTTGGGGCGCTTGTCCACTAAGATCGCAATGATCATTCGTGGTAAAACCAAGCCAGATTTCACCCCGAACGTAGACTGCGGTGATAATGTAATAGTTATCAATGCAGACAAGGTAAAGTTGACCGGAAACAAATTCAGTGACAAAACTTATGTTTCGTACACTGGTTATCCAGGTGGTCAGCGTTTCATTTCTCCTAAGGAGTTAATGGCAAAACATCCAACACGCGTAATTGAAAAAGCCGTGCGTGGTATGTTACCTAAAAGTCGTTTGGGCAAGGCGTTATTTGGTAACCTGTATGTATATGCAGGTTCTGAGCATCCTCATGCAGCACAAAACCCAACAACCATTTAACTTTTTAATTTTAAAGGAGAAAAAAAATGCCAACAACTAACACTTCAGGCAGAAGAAAAACAGCCGTTGCCCGCATCTACCTTTCAGAAGGAAATGGTGCGATCATCGTTAACGGTAAAGATTACAAAGAGTACTTCCCAACATTGCCATTACAGTACATCGTAACTCAGAGCACTGAGGTTTCTGGTTCAACCGGAAAATTTGATGTTAAAGTAAATGTTGCAGGTGGTGGTGTAAAAGGACAGGCAGAAGCCGTTCGTTTAGCTATTGCGAAAGCCATTGTTGAACTGGATCCTGAAAAGAAACCTTCACTACGCGCTAAAGGTATCATGACCCGCGATGACCGTATGGTTGAGCGTAAGAAACCAGGTCGTAAAAAAGCACGTAAGAGATTCCAATTCAGTARACGTTAATCACAGGAGGACAACACAATGGCAAGAACAACATATCAGGATTTACTGGATGCAGGTGTACACTTTGGTCACCTTACCCGTAAATGGGATCCGAAAATGTCACAGTACATTTTCATGGAGCGTAACGGCATCCACATTATCGATTTAAATAAAACCTTAACTAAGGTTGAAGAAGCTGCTGCAGCTATCAAACAAATTGTAAAATCAGGCCGTAAGGTATTATTCGTAGCTACAAAGAAACAAGCGAAAGATATCGTTGCCGACTATGCAAAAAGCGTAAACATGCCCTACATCACCGAGCGTTGGTTGGGTGGTATGTTAACCAACTTTGCTACCGTACGTAAGTCGATCAAAAAGATGTCAAACATCGATAAATTGACTAAAGACGGTACTTACAGCAACCTTTCTAAAAAAGAAAGACTGATGATACAACGTGAGCGTATCAAATTAGAAACCCTTTTAGGAGGTATCTCTGATCTGAACCGTTTGCCTGCAGCATTATTCCTTATCGACGTTAAGAAAGAGCATATCGCAGTTTCAGAAGCTTTGAAGTTGAACATCCCTACATTTGCTATGGTTGATACCAACTCCGATCCTTCAAACATCGATTTCCCTATTCCGGCGAATGACGATGCTACAAAATCAATTTCATTGATCACCAGCATTATCATCAAAGCTATTGAAGAAGGTTTGGATGAGCGCAAACGCGAGAAAGAAGACGAAGCAGAAAAAGAAGCAGCTACCGCGAAAGCTAAAGCTGATGCTCCTGAAGTAAAAGACCGCAGTGAAAACGAAGGCGGTAAAAGAACCAGGAAAACTGCCGAAGTTGCAGACGTTGTAGCCGACGCTGAAACTGAAACTCCTGCTGCCGAAACAGAAGAGTAATCGAATTTAGTTGTGGGTTGTAGGTTGTGAGTTATAAGTTTTTTATAATCTACAATTTACAACCCATAGTTTTAATATTAAAAACAGTTGCAGGTTATAATAGCCAATTAATTTTGCCTTTAACTTACAACTTATAACAAACAACTTAAAACTCAAAAAAAATGTCTACAGTACAAATATCTGCAGCCGACGTAAATAAACTGCGCCAACAAACAGGTGCCGGTATGATGGATTGCAAAAAAGCACTAACCGAAACTAACGGTGATTTTGAAGCAGCTATCGATTTTTTAAGAAAAAAAGGTGCTAAGGTTGCAGCAAGCCGTCAGGACAGGGAATCAAACGAAGGCGTTGTTATTTCACGCACTTCTGCTGATGGCAAAACCGGTGTTATCATCGAACTTAACTGCGAAACTGATTTCGTGGCTAAAAATGCTGAGTTTGTTGCTTTCGCTAACGAAATTGCTAACAAAGCCGTTGAAAACCAACCAAAAAGCATCGAAGAGCTTTACGCTATTTCAATTGATACCGAAAATACCACTATTACTATTGGTGACGCCATTATCGACAAAACCGGCAAAATCGGCGAAAAAATCGGTGTATCTAAATTAGAGATCATCACCGGCGAAAAAGTTATCGCTTATGTACACGGTAACTTCCGTTTAGGTGTATTGGTAGCTTTAAACTCAAACCCGGCAGGTGCTGACGAAGCAGGTAAAGACGTTGCAATGCAAATTGCTGCTATGAACCCTATCGCGGTTGATAAAGATGGTGTTGATGCTTCTGTAATTGAGCGTGAGCTGGAGATTGCTAAAGATGTGATCCGTGCTGAAGGTAAACCAGAAGAAATGGTTGAAAAGATCAGCTTAGGTAAATTGAACAAATTCTATAAAGACTCAACCCTGTTAAACCAGGAGTTTGTAAAAGATTCATCAAAAAGCGTTGCCCAGTTCCTGGCCACCGTTGAAAAGGGCCTTACAGTAACCGCCTTTAAGCGGGTAGCTTTAGGAGCTTAAATATTTTATCCCCCTCGTTTAAAACGAGGGGGATTTTTTTTGCGATATTGTTTTGTACCACCAACCGTCATTGCGAGGAACGAAGCAATCCCCTATTTGCAGGTCCGCCCTGGATAGTTGGGGATTGCTTCGTGCCTCGCAATGACGGATTAATGAAATAGCAGTCATGGTAACAGCACTCCACAACCTCCAACTCATTTCAAACGGGCAAATTGCCCATGGCAAGGCCGTTTTAATTTCAAGCGGATCGATCATCGATGTTATTGATGATACAGCTATCCCTGCTGATGCAGAAAAGAAGGATCTTAACGGCTCATATCTTGCCCCCGGTTTCATCGATCTGCAGATCTACGGTAGCGGTGGAAAGCTTTTTGCCGGCACGCCAACTGTTGAAGCACTGGAACGCTTAGAAAGCGATCTGTTAAACCAGGGAACTATAGGCGTTTTTGCCACAATAGGCACCAATACCAATGAAATTGTTGAGGCAGGAATCCAGGCTGCTAAATTATACCGCAAAAAGGCCAGGGGCGCATTCTGGGGCCTGCACCTGGAGGGGCCATATTTAAACCCTGCAAAAAGGGGAGCTCATCCCGAAAAATATATCAAAAAAGCAACCCTTGCAGAAGTTAAGGGCTGGGTGGAGCGCGCCGAAGGCGAAATAAAAATGATCACCATAGCACCCGAGCTGCAGGACCAGGAAGTGATTGATTACATCTATAGCCAGGGCATTATTATTTCATCGGGCCATAGCAATGCTACTTATGCCGAGGGTAAAGCATTTTTAAACAAACCCATACAGGCGGTTACGCATTTATTTAATGCCATGCCGCAGATGCACCACCGCGAACCGGGCTATATCCCCGCTATTTTTGAGGAACGCCCGTTTACCARCATCGTAGCCGATGGCATCCATGTTGATTTTGCGATGATCCGCCTTGCCAAGCGCGAGCTGGGTGATAAGTTGTTTTTGATTACCGATGCGGTAACTTCTACCAAAGAGGGCACTTATCAACATGAGCTAAGGGGCGACAGGTATACCATGCCTGATGGAACACTCTCGGGCTCATGCCTTACTATGCTAAAGGCAGTTGAGAATTGTGTAAAAGAGGTTGGTGTTCCCCTGGCCGAAGCCGTTAATATGGCCTCGTTATACCCGGCCCAACTGGCCAAACAACTAAAAAAGGGCAAAGTTGAAAAAGGTTTTGATGCCGATCTGGTTATTTTTACTGCTGATTTTGAGGTAGAAGGCACTATTTTACAAGGCAATTTTTTAACAAAGACAACATAAAATTTTAACACTGATTTTTATTCTTTATTTTTGCCGAACTACGCACATATGAACAGAGCTTCATCAATTCATGATATCCACAAAAGCAAGTTCCATCTATTTCTATTATTAACAAATCACACCAAATGAAATACAAAAGAATTTTACTGAAACTTTCGGGCGAATCGCTAATGGGTAGCAGGCAATATGGCATTGATAATGCCCAGGTTTTGCAATATGCCCAGGATATAAAAAACGTGTATGATACCGGTATGGAAATAGCGATCGTTGTTGGTGGCGGTAATATTTTCAGGGGTCTGAGTGCCGAAAAATCGGGCATGGAGCGTGCGCAGGCAGATTATATGGGGATGCTGGCTACAGTGATCAATTGCATGGCACTGCAAAACGCGCTGGAAAGCATTGGCGTGGAAACCCGTCTGCAATCAGCCATTAAAATGGAACAGATTTGTGAGCCTTACATCCGCCGCCGCGCGATGCACCATTTAGAAGTTGGCAAAATAGTAATCTTTGGTGCCGGTACCGGAAACCCGTATTTTACTACAGATACCGCGGCATCATTACGCGCTATTGAAATTAAAGCCGATGTGGTACTGAAAGGCACCCGTGTTGATGGCATTTACACCGCCGATCCGGAAAAGGATCCCAGTGCTACCCGCTATGACGAGATCTCGTTCCAGGAAGTATACGATAAAGGCCTAAATGTAATGGATATGACAGCCATTACCCTTTGCCAGGAAAACAAGCTGCCTATTATTGTATTTGATATGAACAAAGAAGGCAACTTTATGAAGATTGCCAATGGTGAAGCAATTGGTACCCTGGTTAGATAGGGTCCTTTCCTGAAACAGAAGGTAAAAATTAAGGACATTAACAGTAGAGAGAGACTTACGAAGTTTTAAAAACTTCGTAAGTCTGCTATTCATTCGTGAAATTCGAAATAATTTGTGAAATTAGTGTTGGCTATTTATCACTCAACATTATCGGATTTCCCCTGCCTCCACCGATAATGATTACCTTGGCATTTGACGATAGGGCAATTTCCTTTTGAGCTTTGATACTTTCATACTGCAGTTGCTTGTCAGATAATCCTGTGGATAGTATCTTTTGATAGTCGGCTATACCCTGTGCTTCTACACGCTTACGTTCCGCCTCCTGTTTCTCCTTTTGTAAAACGAACTGCATTTTTTGAGCGTCCTGCTCGGCGTTGATCTTTGATTCGATGCTTGCTCTTAC
The DNA here is from genome assembly GCF_056400985.1 of Mucilaginibacter sp. P4_G9. Taxonomy (NCBI): domain Bacteria; kingdom Pseudomonadati; phylum Bacteroidota; class Sphingobacteriia; order Sphingobacteriales; family Sphingobacteriaceae; genus Mucilaginibacter; species Mucilaginibacter sp. P4_G9. Next base: position 28,303 of record NZ_JBFUKF010000009.1, read on the forward strand.
AGACGCAGGCAGGGTGATGTTACGAACCAGGATCTGCTGAAGCTCCAAGCCCCTTTTTACAAAGTTTGCTGTTATATAACGGTTTATTTTATCCTGAAATTCCTGCCTTTTGGTTGAATACAAATCAACGGCGGCATAATTTACTGCATTGTCCCGTATAGCGGTACGCGATACGGGGCGAACGATTTTTTCCAGGTAATCTACACCAATATTTTGAAGAATGAACGGTGCCTTATCAGGGCTTACTTTATATTGTACCGAGAGATCGATGCTAACCTCTAATCCATCAGATGATAATACCCTAATAGCATCATCACCTTCCTTTTGGCCCTCGCTGCTAACGGCACTCATGGTATAAGTTTGCGTCCGGGTATCAAAAACAGTTATCTCAACAGCGGGGTTAACTATATGCAAACCGCTTTCTAACACATTATCCTGCACCTTACCAAAAAGGGACTGCACACCTGCATGGCCCGGTTCAATAACCTTAAACATAGATAGTAACAGGCCTACGGCTACCATTACTATACCAACTATACTTACGGTGTTACTAAACTGATTTGCGGGCTGGGGCGAGCGTTTGAGCACTATACCCACCACGAGTATGATAACTCCTAATATTGCTATAAACATGCAATGAAGTTACACCTTTTTCTGTGAGTTTCTTACGTCTTTTAACAGTCTTATTTTTAAGAAAATAACAACCAGACAAACAAACACGGCAACACCCACATAAAGATAATTTTTGGCCATGAATGATTGATATGCCACAAAAGCGCACAATACTGCACCTATGGTATATAATACATTGAGCACTAATTTAAAGCCCATATACTAATAAACATTAAGTGTAGGGTCAATTTCTGCAGCCCAGGCTAAAATACCGCCGTTTAAGTTATATAAGTTGGTAAAGCCACGTTGCTCTAACTGCATAATGGCGGCCGCGCTGCGTTTACCACTGCGGCACATTACCACTACGGGCTTATCTTTACTAATCTTTTCGGACTCTATTAATATGCCACCAAGGGGTATTAACTGCCCACCAAGGTTTGATGTTTCGTATTCAAAATCTTCCCTAACGTCAATCAGCTGAAAATCTTCACCTTTGTCAATTTTCTCTTTTAGTTCCTGTACGGTTATCTCGTTCATGATAAAATAAATTAATACTCAAAGGTAGCTTTTTTTCTATTGCAAATAATTACACGATATTTTTGTAACAATCAATGCCCGGGAGCGTTTATTATATGGTTTACTTAGTAATACGTTATTTTGAGCAACAAAAGGCAGTAAATCAGCTATGCCGGGTTAAAAATTTTACACAAATATTAAACCGGCGTTAAATTTAAACAGATCATATAGATGAAAAAAGTTACCCGCTTTTTCTGGTTTTGTTCAGGAGCACATATAGATACGTTAAAAAAATACCCTATCGAGCATAATAAATATGTAGGTATTGGAGCTACTATATTTTTTACCGCCCTGTTTGCCTCCCTATCTGGCGGCTATGCCATGTATTTTGTTTTTAATGGCGATGCTTTTGCAGTAGGCTTTGCTATTTTGTTTGGCCTGTTGTGGGGAACGGCTATTTTTAACATGGATCGCTATATTGTATCCAGCATTAATAAAGAAGGTACAACCAACCAGCAGATCCTGCAGGCCTCCCCGCGTATCCTGCTGGCTATTATGATAGGTATAGTTATATCCCGCCCGTTGGAGTTGAAGATATTTGATAAAGAAATTCGCCAAAAATTAAAATCCTCCTATCTTAAAGGCCAGCACCGTAAAATTGATACCCTGGAAAAAACATACAACCAAAAGTATGCGATGGAAATGGGAAAGAATAGCGACCTGAAAAAGGAGAAAGACTCTCTGGAAAAAGATATCAACCGCACCCGTTTCCTGCTGAACCAGGAAGTATTTGGCGATAAAACCAACCAAACATCGGGCATTACCGGGTATGGCACGTACGCCAAACAAAAACAAAGTGTATTAGAGGAAAAAGAAAATCGCCTGAAAACAGTAACCGGCAACCTTGGCGAGATGGACCAATACCTGAGCCGGCGCAAAGAATTTGAAGGGTTAAACAATGCCAGGTTATTTAATGATCATCAGCTGGATAGCCTGGCCAACATAGCCGGCTTTGCCGATCGTAACTGGGCGCTTGGACAGCTATCCTTCAACGAAAACGGCACCCGCGACCTTGATACCTATATGGCCATTTCATTTATTGGCTACCTGTTTATTTTATTTGAGTGCCTGCCCGTATTTGTAAAGCTGATGTCGCCCAGGGGGCCATATGATGCAGCGATAGCGAAAACAGCCGAAGCCAACCTTTATATGGCCGATAAAGAAAAGGACAGGGACATGACGGTTACTGATAATATTTACGATCATAACCTGGATACCGATGTCCAGCGGCGCAAGAAGATCATCTCAACACAGTCCGATTATGATTTTGAGCGCCATAATTATGATTGAAGCAATTTAGTCGCAACTATACAATTTAGCGGGTTAAATTCCCCCTAAAAGCATATCTCAATTTCCAGGAAAAACCTTAAAAATAAAAAATGTAAATCCAAGCTTCTATAAATCCCGTTTATACTATCATTTAATACATAATACATTGGGATGAAAGAAACGCTGAATTACAAAGTCAGGGCGATTGCAGTAAATATCAGGAAAACGCGCGAACAGTTAAACTATACACAGGAATTCCTTGCTGCAAAATTGAATATATCGCAAAACGCCTATAGCAAAATTGAGTTAGGTTATACCAAAATAACTGTTGAAAGGCTTTTCCAGATAGCTGCCGTATTAGAAGTAGATATCCATAGCCTGATAAATACAGAAAACCCATCCGTTGCGCAGTAATTTAAAAATTATCCGCTGTTTCATCCCGGGCAATAATATCTTTGCAACCGGATGGAAAACGCAAATCTGATCAGTAGCACAGTACAATTTGTACGTGATACCCTTAAAAATGCTGAAGGCGGCCACGACTGGTGGCACATACACCGTGTATGGACCAACGCCAAATTGATTGCAAAAACAGAAAAAGCCGACCTGCTTACTGTTGAACTTGCCGCCCTGCTTCATGATATAGCCGATAGCAAATTTCATAACGGAGATGAAGAAATTGGAGCGTTTACTGCCGGCAAATACCTGCAAAGTGTAAATGTTGAAGCGGAGGTAATTGAGCATGTACAGCAGATCATCAGGCATATATCCTTTAAATCGAGCTTTGATAAACCAACTTTTTACTCGGCCGAACTGGCTATAGTACAGGATGCCGACAGGCTTGATGCCATTGGCGCTATTGGGATAGCAAGGGCTTTTAATTACGGCGGCTTTAAAGGCAGGGAAATTTATAATCCGGAGGTTGAACCCCATTTAAATATGAACAAAGAGGAATATAAAAATTCCCCGGCGCCCTCAATTAACCACTTTTACGAAAAACTATTACTACTGAAAGATAAAATGAACACCGCAACCGGCCGTAAAATGGCCGACCAACGCCACGCGTTCATGGAAGCCTATTTGCAGCAATTCTACATCGAGTGTAAACCATAAGTTTCAATAATCGTTTCAGCATTTAACTATTACCCATGAAAAAAACTTTACCTTTTATAATTTCCCTGTTAGGTATATCTCTCGCCGCAAAAGCTCAGGATACGCTTAAACAGCAACGCTTTAACTTTCATTTTCAACAAACTATTATAACCCAGTATAAACCATCGTTTGGAGCCGACTATACAGGCAATAATAGCTTACTTACCAAATCAGAAACACAAAGCTCAATTACTACTACCTTTTTTGGCGGTGCCAGGCTATGGAAAGGAGCCTCGGCCTATTTTAACCCCGAAATGTCTGGAGGATCGGGGTTGAGCAAAACCCTGGGTGTAGCCGGTTTCCCAAATGGCGAAACATTTAGGGTTGGTGGTTCAGATCCCAAGATATATATAGCCCGCCTGTATTTTACCCAGAATTTTGAATGGGGAAAAGATAAAGACACCATTCAGGATGATGCTAACCAGCTTGCAGGTTTAAAAAGCAAACGCTATTTCTCGGTAACCGCAGGTAAATTTGGTATGGCCGATTTTTACGATGGTAACGAATTTAGCCACGACCCACGCTCACAGTTCATGAACTGGTCATTAATGGATAATGGCGCCTGGGATTACCCGGCCAATACCCGTGGCTATGCCATGGGCATACATACCGAATTAGGAATGCCCAACTGGACGTTAAGGTTTGCCTTCACCATGTCGACAACCACAGCTAACGGCGCCATCTGGGATGCAAAAATAGGGAAGGCCAATACCCAAACCCTGGAGTACGAAAGACGCTACACATTTAACGGCAATAAAGGAACACTGAGGGTTTTAGGTTTCCGTAACAATGGCAAAATGGGCGATTATCGCCAGGCACTGGCCATTAACAAGGTTAACCCGGTTGTGGATACCAATTTAGTTTACGGCAAGCATAAATATGGTTTTGGCATTAGCGCCGATCAATACCTAAGCAAGGATTTTGGGGTATTTGCCAAGCTAAGCTATAATAATGGCCATACCGAAACCTGGTATTTTACTGAAATAGACAGGTCATTAAGTTTTGGAGGCGTACTGAAAGGCAGTTCATGGAAACGCGGCGATGACGAGTTAGCATTGGCATTTGTGGCAAACGGCCTATCCAAACCCCATAGTGATTACCTGGCAGCCGGCGGCTATGGCTTTATTATTGGTGACGGCAAGCTGAATTACAGTCATGAATTGATAGCCGAGCTGTATTATAAAATAAACGCCTATCAAAAAAAATTCTGGCTTACACCCGATTACCAGTTTATACTAAACCCGGCTTACAATAAAGATCGCGGCCCGGTAAATGTGTTTTCGATGAGGGCGCACGTGGAGTTTTAATTGTACCGGTATTTAAAATAATAATCCCTTATGGTGATGCTCATTTGTTCGGTATCGCCGGCTATTAAAATACCTGCCACTGAAACATCGTTTGCAAGAACCCGGTAATATGTCCTGATTACCGGGTTTTTTATTTCGCCCCAATTCTTCCATGTCTTTCTCAACGACATTCTTAATCCCCGCCCTTTGTCTATGCTCTCTATATCCCGCCAGGCAATGGCACAACCCCTTTTCTGAATAAAAATAAAGTCAGGGGTTATTATTATAGCGGGAATTCCCTTTATCACGTAATAAGTGTGCTTAACAAAAAATATCAGGAAATAATCAATAGCCAGCACCACTATAATGGCACTGGAATAATCTTTATAATCGATCAGCTTTGTAAATATCGAATAAACCGGCTGCGCCGATAAAAGGCCAAAAAGTACCATTGGTAAAATAAAATATGGATTGTATTTATAAACTCTTGTTCCGTCCATATTTCTAAGCAGGTTATCCCATAAATACCAGTACCCCAAAATAAACCAGCATACAACCCGAGCTTAAAAAATTCATGCGCATGGCATTTTTAAAATTGGCGTTTTCTGTTGATTTGCCCACCTTATAAAACCAGTAATTAAAAAATAAAAATATGGGCAGTGCGCACACCAGGAAAAAATAGAAGTTGAACATTTTACCTGCTGCATGCCAGTAATAAAAAGAGCAGGCAATCCCCAATGCAAATAAAACACCCGATAAAATAAACGATCCCTTATAGCCCAGCACCAGGCTGATGGTCCTGTCTCCGCGGCGGCTATCTTCCTGATGCTGGTAAACCTGTGTTAACGGGTACGATGCACCTATAAGGCAGGAGCAAATTGCCCCGGCTACTATAAAGCCGGCATCCCAATGCCTGAATAAACTTAAACCGCTTAATGCCGAAAAAGTGACATAATAAATAAACGCTCCCTGGAAAAAGAATACGGTGAGAAAACTAATGACAGGGTATTTTTTTAACCGGGTTGCAGGGTGGCTATAAAGTTTTGACATGATGCCATATAACAACACAGCAAAAGCAAATTCCCAGCTAATTAAAAATCCCAATAAGAAAGCTAAAGCCTCCAGCAGTATTGAAAAATAATACAGGCTGATATCTACTTCGGGCGGCTTTTCTAAAAGACCAATACTATCTTCATCCTTATCAAAATAACTGTTATAGCCATTGCTCGCCGGGAATGCAAGAAGGTGCCATATTAAAAACACAAGTATGGCGTTAGCCGGATCAATAAACGGCACCTGGCTAAAGGCAAACAAATATACCGGCAGCAAAAAAACCGAAAATACAAAACGCATGTGCGCCCAGGCCGATGAAGTAGGTATAATTTGCTTTAAGTTCATACAGAAACAGTATTTTAACAGGTAAAGGCAACCAATGCTATTTGTTGAAACGTATTAAACCTACAACGGGTTGCCTAATCTTACTAATGTAAAAATTAGTTACAGATAAATCATTATGTTTGAAATCCACGTTAGCAGTAACATGATTAAGAAATTATTTACCATCGCGATTTTATTTTTTTTAGCAGCAACATCTTTCGCGCAAAGCAAAGTAACCCGGTCTGCAGTTACCTTTAAAATTAAAAACCTGGGCTTTAATGTAGCGGGCACTTACGGCGGCTTTAACGCCGATATTAATTTTAAGCCATCGAGCCTTGCAGCCAGTTCAATTGAGGCTTCGGTTGCTTCAAACACCGTTAATACGGATAACGAAAGCAGGGATAGCCACCTGAAGAGCGAGGATTACTTTGATGTAGCCAGGTATCCTAAGATTACCTTAAAATCGGTTTCTTTTAAACACAAAAGCGGAAACAACTTTACGGGTAATTTTAACGTAACTATTAAAGATAAAACAAAGCTGATTGAAATACCTTTTACGTATATTGAAACGGGTAACTCCGCTTTGTTTAAGGGTGATTTCCAGGTATTAAGAACAGACTTTGGTATTGGAGGCAAAAATGTCATCTTATCAAATGAAGCCAATATTTCGGTAGAAACTGAGGTAAGTAATTGAAATAAATTTATATCGGAGATATCAAAATACTTTGCTTCGGGCTTTGGGCCTTAAGCTTTAAGCTCAGCATAAAATGGAGAGTTGCATTAGTGCCATCGGGATAGCAAATCCCCATAACCGTATTGCCCAGCAGGATATTTACCATTTTATGGTGAATGCTTTTGGGTTGGATAAAACCAATGCGGCGAGGCTCAAAAGCATCTATGATAATTCGGGGATCGATCATCGTTATTCGGTAATTCCTGATTTTGGTGAAAGCGACCCATCTAATTATACCTTTTTTGATCAATCCGGAAGTTTTGAACCTTTCCCTGACACGCAAAAACGATTGAAGTTTTATGAGCAGGAGGCTATAGATATTGCTATTAATGCGGTAAAAAATTGCCTGTCGGGTTTTGAAGACGGTATTTTACAACAAATAACCCACCTGATAACCGTTAGCTGTACCGGTATGCACGCTCCCGGTATTGATATTGAACTGGTAGAAAAGCTTAGCCTGAATCGTGATACCGAGCGCACCTGTATCAATTTTATGGGATGTTACGGCGCCATAAACGCTCTTAAGGTTTCCGACTATATTTGCCGCGCCAACCCCGAAGCTAAAGTGTTGGTAGTAAGCGTTGAACTTTGCACGCTGCACTTTCAAAAAGAGAACACGCTGGATAATTGGGTGGCCAACTCCCTGTTCTCTGACGGTGCCGCGGCAGTATTGGTTGAAAATACCTTGCAGCGCCTGGGTAAGGGAACATATTTTTCTTTAAAGAATTTCTACTCGGAATTTGTAACCGAAGCCCGCGATGATATGGGCTGGTATGTTGGTAATACCGGTTTCGAAATGAAGCTTACCTCGCGCGTATCTAAGCAGATCAAAAAAAACATTAAGGCCTTAACCGGCAGATTTTTGCAAAAAGCCAAGCTTGATGCCGGGCAGATCACTGCATATGCAGTACATCCCGGTGGCCGCAAAATACTGGAGGCGGTTGAAGAAGCATTGGAGCTTCCGGAAGAAAGCAATGCATTTGCTTACCAAACATTACAGGAATATGGAAACATGTCATCTGCCACTATTCTTTTTGTATTGCAGAAAATGCTGAAGGCCGGCAACCTTATTGATCAAAAGATCATGAGCTTTGCTTTTGGGCCCGGTTTAACGGTTGAAGGTATGATACTTGAAATGCATTAACCCGAAATGAGCGACCTAATAATAGTTGGCGGCGGCCTGGCAGGATTGTTTAATGCAATACTGCTTAACCGTGCCGGATTAAAAGTTACCCTGATCGAAAAAAAAACATACCCTATGCACCGGGTATGTGGCGAGTACATCTCCAATGAAGTGATCCCTTTTCTCAGCAAACTCGATATCGATCTGGATCAGTTAAATGTTTCCCGCATTAACCGGCTGGAAGTTACAGCTGCATCGGGCACCAGGCTTTCACAAAAGCTCGATCTGGGTGGTTTTGGCCTGAGCCGGTATACGTTTGATAACTTCCTGTACCATAAGGCAAAAACAGAAGGTGTAAGCTTTATGACCGGCACCCGGGTAGAGGATGTAAGGTTTAATAATAATCATTTTGAAGTTGTTACGCCGGGCGAAGTATTGACGGCCCCGCTGGTAATAGGCTCCTTTGGCAAGCGGTCAAACCTTGATCAAAAATTGAAAAGGCCGTTCTTTTATAAGMGAAGCCCATACCTGGCGGTAAAGTTTCATGTACGGATGGGTTTTCMGGATGACCTTATTCAGCTTAATAATTATAAAGATGGCTACTGCGGTGTAAGCAAAACAGATGGCGACAGGTATTGCATGTGCTATATGGCCCACCGGGATGATCTTCGTAAGTACGGTACACTGCAGGCTTTGGAAGAGAATGTCATCCGTAAAAACCCATACCTCGATGATATTTTTACCCATGCCGAATTTTTGCTGGATAAGCCCGAAGTTATCAACGAGATTTCGTTCGAAAAAAAGGCTCCGGTTGATAACCATATCCTGATGAGTGGCGATACAGCCGGGATGATTGCCCCGCTTTGCGGCAATGGCATGACAATGGCTATCCACTCGGCTAAGATCCTGTCAGAAAAGATCATCAACCACTATAAGCCTGGTGGCTTTACCGAGAGTAACCGTGCTGCTCTTGAGGCCGACTATACCGAAAGCTGGAACAGGCAATTTGCTCAGCGTTTATGGGTTGGGCGACAGTTACAGCGTTTATTTGGCAATAACAATACTACCGCCCTTACGCTTCACCTGTTAAATGGTTTGCCATCCTTATCGCGTTATTTGATCAGTAAAACCCATGGAAAACCTTTTTCATAAGGTTGATGTATTTATATTATGCCCAATTTAACCACCCGAGCTTTTGATGCCGAGATCATGGATGATCTCTATTTGCCCGATGAAGAAATTATCCCGGTTTTAGAAGGGTTGGGCAAAGTAAACTCCTGGTTTGGCGGCCATAACAGTATAATTAACACCCTCAAGAAATTTCCGGCACATAATGGTTACGCTGTTTGCGACTGGGGTTGCGGCGGCGGCGATACCTTGATTGCAATTGCCAAATGGGCTAAGCAACAGCAAATACACCTAAAACTTACCGGTATTGATGCGGCCCCCGCTGCAATCAATTTTGCACGTAAAGAATCAAAGGGCTTTAATAACATCAGTTATGTACAAGCCGATGTGATAAACGATATTTACTTATTGGGCAAGCATGACATCATTATCAGCAGCTTGTTTACACACCACTTTGATGATGAACATTGGATACAGATGATCAAAAACATGCATGCATCGGCCCGCAAAGGAATCATCATTACCGATTTGCACCGGCATTGGTTGTTATACTACGCTGTTATATTTATAACCAACGTTTTAACCCGCAATAAAATGGTACGCTATGATGGTCCGCTATCGGTAAAGCGGGCGTTCAAAAAACAAGAATTATTAACCCTGCTTAAAAATGCAGGAATTGATAACTTTAATTTAACATGGAAGTGGCCTTTCCGCTGGCACTTAATGATCTATAAATTGTAACTTTACGCAATGAATTTGCGCGTATTGGTTTTGGTTACGGCAATAGGTGTTGCAATAACACTGTCGGCTGTAAACTTCTATTTTCAACATAAGTGGTACGATGTTATGATTACTTTTACGGCTACCCTTGCCGTAAGCTATTTTGTATTTTACTACCTGATAGAAAAATACATCTACTCGCGTATTAAACTTATTTATAAACTTATCCATAATTTAAAGTTAGGCCGCGACCTGCGTGATGCCCTGGGCGAGCATATTACAGCAAACCCTATTGATGATGTTGAACAGGAAGTAAAGGAATGGGCAAAACAAAAAAAATCCGAAATTGATGAATTGCGCAAGCAGGAAAAATTTCGCCGCGACTTTTTATCAAATATATCCCACGAATTTAAAACCCCGCTTTTTGCTATACAGGGATACATCGAAGCCCTGCAGGATGATGATTTTGACGACCGGGAAATGGCAAGACAATTTCTGGAGAAAGCCTCAAAAAATGTTGATCGCCTAAGTTATCTTATTAAAGATCTGGATGAGATCTCGAAGCTGGAATCAGGGGAGATTCCTATTAATTACACAAAATTTAAGATCAATGACCTTATAAAAGAGGTATTTGAATCATTAGAGATAAAAGGCAAACAGTACAAAATCAAGCTCATATTCAAACAAAAATATGATGACGGGATTGTGGTATATGCTGATCGTGAAAAAATACGGCAGGTACTTGTTAACCTGATTGATAATTCGTTTAAATACGGGAAAGAAGAAGGCAGCACTTCGCTCAGCCTTTTTGTACTTGACGACCAGGTTTTGGTTGAAGTTACCGATGATGGTATTGGCATAGAAGAAAAGTTCCTTCCGCGATTGTTTGAGCGTTTTTACCGTACAGATACCAGCCGTTCAAGGCAAATAGGCGGCTCGGGATTGGGGTTGGCCATAGTAAAACATATTATTGAAGCACACCAGCAAACCATAAATGTGCGCAGTACAGAGGGTTTGGGATCTACCTTTGGCWTTACTTTGCAAAGAGCAAAACAAACTTTACCTTTCCCAAACATACCAGTGTTAAAAAGTTAACATTAATTTAACATAGCAACCGTACCTTTACCTCAATTTAAAACAGTATGTCACTTAACAGCATTTTCCAGTATTTTGTACCAAAGGATAAAAAAATATTTTTTCCTTTATTTGAGCAAGCAGCAAGCAACGTAGTTACCATGGGTACTATATTGGTTGAAGCTGTAAACTCAAACAACGCGGTTACCCGCGAGGAGTTGTTTAAACAGATTGATAAGCTGGAGAACAAAGGCGATGAGCTTACGCACCAGATCTATCTTGAGCTGGGTAAAAACTTTATTACCCCTTTTGATCGTGAGGACATTCATGCCTTAGCTACTGCTATTGACGATGTGGCCGATTATATACAAGGTGCAGCTAACCGGATGAGCCTTTACCGGATAGATGATTTTAATGAACACATCCGTAAATTATCCGACCTCATCTTGCAGGCAAGCATCGACCTGGAAAAAGCTGTACGCGAATTAAAGGATTTGCGTAATGTGCGCAACATTGCCGATTCATGTATCAGGATAAACAGTGTTGAAAACCAGGCCGATTATGTATTTGACCGCGCCGTGGCCGATTTGTTTCTTTATGAAAAAGACGCTATCCGCCTGATAAAATATAAAGAGATACTTGCCGCCCTTGAAACAGCAACTGATATGTGCGAGGATGCAGCAAATGTAATGGAATCAATTTTAGTTAAAAACGCTTAAGCATACCTAATAATCACTAAATGGTTACCTCCTTACTTGTTGTTATTGTTTTACTTGCGCTAATATTTGATTACACAAACGGTTTTCATGATGCCGCCAACTCTATTGCTACCATAGTATCAACCAAGGTACTTACCCCTTTCCAGGCAGTGTTAATGGCTGCAGTATTTAATTTTGCGGCCTATTTTTTTATTAAGGATCATAAAGTTGCCAATACCGTATCAAAAATTGTTATTGAGCATTATGTAACCTTACACGTAATACTTGCAGGTTTAATAGCCGCTATCTCCTGGAATTTAATTACATGGTGGTTTGGTATTCCTTCAAGCTCGTCGCATACGCTTATAGGTGGTTTTGCAGGAGCGGGTATGACAAATGCCCTATATATGGGCGCAAGCGCCTTACATGCCATTGAAATGCAATACGTGCTTAAAATTATAGCATATATTGTTTTGGCCCCTTTTATCGGGTTGCTTATGGCATATGTTGTAACCATCCTGATATTAAACATTTGTAAACGTGCAAAACCGGCCACTGCCGAGCGTTGGTTTAAAAGATTACAGCTGGTATCTGCAGCGGCGTTGAGTTTTGCGCATGGTGGTAATGATGCCCAAAAGGTAATGGGTATTTTATATGTAAGTTTAATTGCGGCAAAAGTAATTCATACGGGTGCCCCTATGCCAGATTGGATTCCGCTGGCTTGTTATACCGCTATTGCGGCCGGAACCATGTCTGGTGGCTGGAAGATTGTTAAAACTATGGGATCAAAGA
>NZ_JBFUKF010000010.1:0-40415 GCF_056400985.1 Mucilaginibacter sp. P4_G9
ATCCAGCCCTATATAAAAGTCCTGGCCGGTAAAATCATTTTGTTTTTGCAAATTTGTACGTAGCATAGCGCAGTTATTTAATTGTTAATCATTGCGAAACTTTAAGTTATCGCTTTAAAATTAAATTTCGGCCCTCTCTCTAAGAGGATGACCGCATACACTGCGCTATGCTTTTCTTACATAATTACTTCGTAAGTCTTTCGCCGATTTGTCGTTTCCCACCCTCAGAGCCCCTTCGATTTTATCACTACCTGTAACATTTTTGCAACAAAGACCTTTTTGTCATGCTGAACGACGTGAAGGATCTATTCGCAGACTGTGCAGGACGAAGAAGCATGGCGAATAATAGGTCCTTTACGGCGTTTAGGATGACAAATCTTTTAAAACGCTATTTTCCCTTCAGGTTCCGCAAAATCTTACAAAGGCAATGTCGCGGATAAATGGTTCATTTTGAAGGATAAAACATTCATAAATAAAATTTAAGCCGCCCTCTTTACGGTCATTTCCAAATAATATTACCCTCTGAATTACAGCAGTATGTTAAAAATATGTTAATCATAGATTAACGTGTTTTACTTTCTTATAAAATTTTCTTCAATATAATTTAATTATTAGCTTTAAGGCCAATTATATCTAACCTAATTATTAATTTTTACTTGCGAATAAGTTAATACACAATTTATTTCCAGCTAACACCATAAGCTTTTTTTTGCAGCAAATATCGCCTTGCTAATATTCTTTAGCAGGCAGTTTTCTTACATGCAAAAAGGGGTTTAAAAATTTAACTAAAACTTATGAAAAAAAACTACAGACTTATTTTAAGGTTGTTTTATGATTTTAAGCCAAAGGCAGCTATGCTTTTGCTGTACATGCTGATTGGTTCGGCAAGTGCATTTGCGCAGGATAAAACAATAAAAGGAACTGTTACCGACGAGAACAACGCACCCCTGCCAGGTGTAGTTGTAACTGTTAAAAGTTCGGGAAAAGCCACATCAACAAATGGCAACGGCGCATTCCAGGTTACTGTAAGCGGAGCCGATGACGTAATAAAATTTTCGTTCTTGGGTTCGGTACCCAAAGAAGTAACCGTAGGCGACAAAAAAATCATTAACGTTACCATGGTAACTGATATTAAACAGTTAAAAGATGTTATAGTTGTTGGTTACGGCACATCAAGCCGTAAAGATGTAACCGGCGCAATTACCTCGGTAAAAGCCGAAGATTTTAACCAGGGTGTATTAACTACTCCGGCCGAGCTTTTGCAGGGTAAGGTAGCTGGTTTAAACATTACCAAAAGCGGCGACCCCAACAAACCGCCCGCAACCATTTTAAGAGGCCCTTCAACTTTCCGCACCGGTGCGGCACAACAGCCGTTTTATGTAATTGATGGTGTTCCTGGAGCGTCTATTGACCTTTTGGCACCTGCCGATATTGAAAGTATTGATGTGTTAAAAGATGCATCATCAACAGCAATTTACGGTTCACGTGCTTCAAACGGAGTAATTATTGTTACCACGCGCAAAGCAAAGGCTGGTCAAACCAGGCTAACCTACAGCGCCTACGGCGCCATGGAAAAGGTATCAAAAAACATTGATATGCTTACCGGCGATGAGCTGCGTAAATACCTGGCCGATAACGGTGTGGTGCCATTGAAACAGCCATTAGATGATGACGGCTCCAATACTAACTGGCAAAAACTTGCCGAGCGTACGGGCTATTCACAAAATCATAATCTTGCATATGGCGGTGCAGGTACCAATTCGGAGTATGGCGTAAGCGTAAACTATTTGAAAAATAATGGCATCCTTAAAAATACCAGTTTAGAGCGTACTATTTACAAAGGCTATATTAACCAGCGTTTTTTTGATGACAGACTTAAGTTGGGTTTAACTTTAACCAACAGCGCTACCAAAAACAACGATATTGTGCAAAGCCAGGTATTATCAGGCATATTGTTTTACCTGCCTACGGTAAGTCCGTTTAACCCCGACGGAACTTATAAAGAAAACTTTGCCCGTACAGGCAGTGGTACTTTAAACCCGTTATCATTAATCGATAATAACTTTATCAAAACCGACAACAATAAAACCCTGATAAACGGTATTGCCCAGGTCGACATTTTAACTGGTTTAAAGTTTACGCTGACGGGATCGACCCAAAAAGAGCAAAACAATGTAAATACCTACTATAACAGCAAATCGGGCATTTTTGTTGGTGCAAATGGCGTAGCTAACCGTGCCGCTTACACCAATACCAGCAACGTGGTTGAAGCTTATTTTAATTACGATAAGGTTTTCGGTCAGCACTCCATTAAAGCATTGGCCGGTTACTCGTACCAGCAGGACCGTACCAATGATGGCTTTGGTGTACAAACCCAGGGTTTTTCAAATGATAATTTAACGTACAATAACTTGTCGTTCTCGAACCCTACAAGCCTGTCGCAAATTATTTTTAACCCGGCTTACATTTCAACTTTAAGATTGATATCATATTACGGGCGTGTAAATTATCAGTATGCAGATAAATACCTGTTGCAGGCTTCATTAAGAGAGGACGGCTCATCGGGATTTGGTTTAAACCAGCGTCATGGATATTTCCCCGCGGTTTCTGCCGGATGGAAGATCATCAGCGAAAAATTCATGGAAGGCATGCCCGTAATCAGTGATCTGAAACTGAGGGCCGGTTACGGTGTATCAGGAAATAGCCTGGGCTTTGATGCCTTTACTGCCCGGTTAATATACGGCAGCGGGGGTAAATTTTTAAGCAACGGTGTAATCACCAACTCTATTGGCCCGGTACGTAATGAGAATACCGACCTAAAGTGGGAAAGCACAGCAACCACCAATATCGGTCTGGATTTTGGATTACTGCAAAATCGGATTACGGGCTCGGTTGACTATTATATCAAAACAACATCCGATCTGATCACCGATTATTCGGTATCATCAACCCAGTATCCTTACCCGGTACTAACAGCCAACGTAGGTAAAATAAAAAACAGTGGTATCGAGGTTGTGCTGAATGCCATCCCTGTAAAAACCAATAGTTTTACCTGGCGTACATCGTTTAACGTATCGCACAATAAAAACGAGGTGGTAAGCTTGTCAAACAATCAATTTACCATTAACAATATTTTAACCGCGCAATTAGGTGGTAAGGGTCAGTCATTTTTAAGCAGCCAGATCATACAGCCAGGTTATGCAATTGGCACTTATTACCTGTGGCACTATTTGGGTAAAAATGAAAATGGCGTAAGTACATATCAAAAGGCCGATGGTTCAACCACCGCATCGCAGCCACTTACTACAGATCAGCGTATAACAGGCAGCGCGCAGCCCAAGCTTATTTATGGCTGGAACAACAGTTTCTTTTACAAAAATTTCGATCTTAACTTCCTGTTCCGTGGCGTTTATGGCAGCCAGATCCTGAATGCTACGCTTGCATCTTTAAACAACCCGGCCGATTCCAAATTCCAGAACATCCCGAGATACACCCTTGGCGAATCGTTTAAAGATATTAATGGTTACCTGGTGTCAGATCGTTTCCTGGAAAGCGGCTCATACCTGCGTTTGGATAATGCTACCATAGGTTATACCATTAAGCCACATATCCAGGCTATTAAAAGCCTGCGTTTTTATGCATCGGGCAATAACATTTTTATCATAACCAAATACAAGGGTGTTGATCCCGAAGTAAATATTGGCGGTTTAACCCCTGGTATTGATAACAAGGATTTTTATCCTAAAACCCGCACATTCAGTTTCGGTGTAAATGCATCATTTTAAAAAATTCAGCTAAAGATATACAGATGAAAAAGATATTAATATTATGTGCCGCAGCGATTGCCATCCTGGGTACATCCTCATGCACAAAATTAGATGTACCTGTCGAGTCGCAGTACGTAAAATCAAATTTTCCGGTTACTGATGCAGATTATAACGCGCTGCTGGGTACCATTTATTCAAACCTTTCGTCGCAATTTGCCGTGCCTTACTGGCGTATGCAGGAGCTATCCACAGATGAGGCTATACTGCCTGCCCGCGATGGTAACTTTGATGACGGCGGCCAGTACAGGCAATTACATTACCATTCCTGGACATTTGATCACCCTAACGTAATAGGTATATGGCAGTGGGGTTTTGGCGGTATAAACACATGTAACCGGATACTTAGCACTATTGACGCTTCCTCATCACCGGCAACAAAAAAGGCAACTTCATCTGCAGAAGTTAAGGCCATGCGCGCCTTGTATAATTACTTCATGATGGATTTGTACGGTAACGTGCCTATTATTACCGAGTTTCCGGTAACTGTACAGCCAGCAACACAATCACGGGCCAAAGTATACCAGTTTATTGAAAGCGAATTGTTAAGCGCGTTGCCACTGCTGCCGGCTAAAACAGGCAGTAACGCAACCTTGTATTATGGTAGGCCTACCAAAGCCATGGTTTTTGCTTTGTTAGAGAAAATGTACCTTAATGCGCAGGTTTATACTGGTACCGCTAATTATACAGGCGCTGTTGCCATGGCCGATAGTGTTTTAAAGAATAACAACTATAGCCTTGATTTAAAATACAGGGATATATTTTTGCCAAACAATGGTCCTCAAATTAACGAAACCATATTTGCTATTCCTTACGATCAGCAGATTCCGGGTAACCAGTTTACCAGGTTTGGCTTTTTTTACTACCTGGTACAGGCTTATGGATTTAACGTAGGCTTAAGTATTGCCATGAGCACCACGCCCGAGTTTTACAACCGCTTTAACCTGCCTAATGATGTTCGTTCAAAAACATGGTTGGCCGGGCCGCAGTTTGCACCGGATGGCGCTGGCGGCTTTACCACGCAGCCAGTGTACTACCCTGGTACCACAACTCAAATTTATATTGAGCCTAAACTAACCCTGGTACCGGGCAAACCTATGGATTTAGGAAACACCATTGCAAGCCAATCAGAAGGTGTACGTTCCCTTAAATATTATCCCGATCCTTCCATTATCCAGGCCACCCGCCTAAATGGTAACGATGTACCTGTTTTGCGTTTGGCCGATGTGATGCTGATGAAAGCCGAAGCTATTTTGCGCGGCGCTACAGCTACCACCGTTAACGGCGAACTGCAAACCCCGGATGTTTTGATAAACAAGATCCGTACACGTGCAAATGCGCCTACAGGAGCAGGCTTTACCTTGGATGATTTACTGGATGAGCGTGCCCGCGAGTTTTCATGGGAGGCATGGCGCCGTAATGATCTTATTCGTTACGGTAAATTTGAAGTGGAGTACCCGCTGCCAAATGATATACTGAGCATGAATAAAGATATTACCCGCAGGTTGTATCCTATACCATCAACCGAAATTAAACTTAACCCTAAATTAGTTCAAAACCCCGGTTACTAATTTGTGTTGATAATAAACAATAAGCGCAAAAGTTTTGGCTTTTGCGCTTATTATGCTTTTAACTGATAGCAAAACAAATATAAAATGAAAATCATTAGCGGATTCCTGATCAGTTTTTTACTTCCTCTTTCATTTTTAAAAAATGAGCCCGACGATATAACTATAAACAAGATCCAGGTAATAGGATCGCATAACAGTTACAAACAATCTATTGATCCTAAACTATTCCGGTTTTTGCAAAAACGGGATTCTATCGGGATGAATAAAATTGATTATAATCACATTGGCCTTTCAGACCAGCTTAACCTGGGCCTTAACGCACTGGAGATAGATGTTTATGCCGATGCCAAAGGGGGCAAATATGCACACCCTAAAGGGCTTGACTGGGTACCCGGACAACCACCTTATGATACACAAGGTGTAATGAAAGAGCCGGGCTTTAAGGTTTTTCATATACAGGATATTGATTATCGCAGTAATTGTTTAACCTTTAAACTTTGCCTGCAGGAACTAAAAGCCTGGAGCGATGCTCATCCCGATCATAATCCTATTTTTATTACCATGAACGCCAAGGATGAGCCAATGAAGAAACCTGGCTTTTCAATTCCAGAAAAATTTACCTCAAAAACATTTGCCCAGCTTGATAAAGCTATATTAGATAACCTGGGCAAACAATATTTAATAACACCCGATGATGTTCGCGGAAAGTATAAAACCCTTGAAACAGCCGTATTGCACAACAATTGGCCAACACTAAAAGCTGCAAAAGGTAAATTTATTTTTATACTCGACGAAAAAGGAACTAAAAGAGCAGCCTACATCGCCGGCCATCCATCCCTTAAAGGCCGTGTATTGTTTGCCGATGCACTGCCCGGCACTCCCGAGGCAGCTATCCATATTATGAATAATGCTAAAAAGGACCTGGCAGCAATAAAAAGGCTGGTAAAAAAAGGTTACATTATTCGTACCCGGGCCGACTCTGATACCGAAGAGGCGCGTAATGATGATAAACGATCATTTGAAGCTGCCCAAAAATCCGGAGCGCAAATTATAAGTACCGATTATTACCAGAAAAGTACTCACTTTAAATCTGCTTACATGATCAGTTTTACCGGCGGAACTTATTTTAAAATAAAYCCTTTGTTTAAAAATACGAATGTAATGGCAACAAAATAGTTTGATTGTCTTTTTGCATTTAGCCTGTATCTTACAAAAAGAATAGGTGAAACCCATATGAAAACCGACCTGGCAACAGGCCGGTTTTTTTATTCTTGAGCATTTGCCAAAGCCTGTTTTAAATCATCCCAAAAGGTGCTGATTAACTTTTTCAAAAAGGTTAAATATTGTTAACAGGGTTTAAGCGGAGAGGATAATGGCCTTACTGTACTATTAATTTATAATTTTGGAGATGAACAGCAGTACCTGCGTTTATAGGTAGCGGGTTATCGGAAATTTAAAGCAGCATGATCRATAAGAAAATATCAATAAAGGATATTGCAAAACTTACCAATACTTCAATAACCACGGTATCGTTTGTTTTAAACGGAAAGGGGCGTATAAGTAAAGAGATCAGTGAAAAAATATTGGATGTGGCTCATAAAAACGGTTATGAGCCCAACAGGATGGCTGTTGGCTTGCGTACAGGTGTATCAAAGGTTATCGGGTTAATTGTGGAAACCATTGGCGGGCCATTTTTTGGAGCTATGGCTAAAGTAATTGAGGAGGAGGCCGAAAAAGCGGGCTATGGTGTTATTTACTGTAGCACCAATAATAATATTCAAAAAGGAAAGGATGTGATCAAAATGCTTTCGCAGCAATTGGTTGATGGGTATATTATAACACCCTTGAAAGGGTTGGAGAAAGAGATACAAAACCTTGTGGCCAATGAAAAACCAGTAGTGTTAATAGATGGCTATTTCCCCGGTCTTGATATTCCGCATGTGCTGGTTGATAATTACAACAGTTCTTACAATGCTATTCAGTTCCTCATCAATTCAGGATATCGTAATATTGGTTTTGTAACGGCCGATCTTGACCTCATCCAGTTACAGGATAGGATGCAGGGGTATAAGGATGCTTTAAAGAAAAATGGGATTAAGGAAAGCAAAAGAAATATTTTTAAATTGCCTTTTGATGCCGATACGGAAGAATCTGTACATGCTATTAAAACGTTTATAAAGCAGCAGCAAATGGATGCTGTGTTTTTTACCACCAATTACCTGGGTATAATGGGCCTGCAGAGTATCAGTGAGCTTAAGCTAAATGTTCCCGGTGAACTGGCGATAGTTAGTTTTGATGATAACGAGATCTTTAATCTATATCCTCCGGGCATTACCACCGTAAGGCAGCCTACTTATGAAATTGCTAAATCAGCAATTGATATGTTATTGTCGCAAATGAGCCCCGAAAAGTGCGATATTTCCAAAACCAAGCTTCAAATACCCGCAACGCTGGTGGAGCGGGATTCTACTGTAACTGTAAAACAAGATTTTTAGCGCTAAACAACTAACTATATACATAAAACAATGAAGAGAGCATTTTTTTTTAACCTGATTGGGCTTTTTGCATTTTGTGCCGCCGGCCATGCCCAGTTAACCGAGGTGATTAATAAAAAGGGCTATAAACTAACGGTTATAAATCAGGATGCAACATTTGATAAAATTGTTATAAATAAACTGGTTGAAACATTTTTTGAAGTATACCCAAAGCTCGAAAAAGAGTACAACAAAAAGGTTACCAGGAATGTAACCTTTGTTATTGATACCGCCTATGATGGGGTTGCGGCAACCGCCGACGCCAGGGTGGTGTTCGGCTCAAAATACATGACAAAGCATCCTAAAGATATTGATGTTGTTACCCACGAGGTAATGCATATTGTACAGGATTATGGCGATAGTAATGGTCCTGGCTGGCTAACCGAAGGCATTGCCGATTTTGCCCGCTTTAAATTTGGTGTGGATAATGAGGGCGCCAAATGGACATTACCTGCTTATAAGCCAACGCAAAACTATGATAATGCCTATCGTGTTACGGCACGCTTTTTAGTTTGGGTGGAGAAAAATGTAAAACCAAACCTGGTAAAGAAATTTGATGCCCGGTTACGCACCCACACTTTTACAAATGATAGCTGGAAAAATGAAACCGGTAAAACAGTGGATGAGCTTTGGGCTGCCTACGCCGCTAATCCAACTGTATAAAACATCAATTTGAAAATTTGACGATTTGAAAATGGAACCAGTGTAATCAAAAAAATCAACGGTTTGTACAAAAGCCTCTTCTTAAAAACGAGAGGCTCCTTTTGTAACGATTATTGAAATGTTTTTTATTTCACCAGCATTTTTTCCAAATCCGTACTATCGCCCTTAAAAATGCTCATATCTACTTTTTGGTTAATGCCGTTAATACGGGCCTTATCCGAGTGTTGCCAAAACTGCCAGTTGGTTTTACTGCTTATCTTTAATTCGGGTTGGTAATAGTGAGCAATCCATAGTGTGTAGTCATCAAAATAGCCCCGCAGGTAATCCTGGTAAAAGCTGATGTTGGTGTAAATGATGGGTTTTACACCGGTTTTTGTTTCTACCTGGTTAATAAATAAAGTAAGCTGGGCACGCATTTTTTCGGGGGTGGTACGGTATAGTCTTTCTACGTCAACCACCATGGGCAGGTCGCCCTTTTCAATTTTTACGGTTTGTAAAAAAAATCTCGCCTGCCATAGGCCGCTTTTCTGCGGTAAAAAATAATGGTATGCCCCACAAATGATACCGGCTTTTGGCGCTTCGCGCCAGTTGCGTTGAAAATAAGGATCGGTCATTAAAACACCTTCGGTAGCTTTAATAAAAGCGAACTTGATATGTACGCCATCCTCGTTCATGGCCTTTACTTTTGCCCAGTTTATTTTACCCTGGTACGATGATACATCAATGCCATGCACGGTATAATTGTTGGGGATACGTACATTGAAACTTTTATAGGTACGGTAACTGGTATTTTGCCCCGCATCCAGGATCCATCGCCAGGTAGCAGTTGCGCTTTTTAAAATATAACCATAATAAAAAGGCGAAAGCAGGATAAGCAGTAGGCCAGCAAAAGCTACCTTCCATCCGGTTGCTAAACCTGCTGTTGTTTTCTTTTTGGCAACAGGTTTCCTTTTTACCGTTGATGGGCTTTTAGCAGGAGTTTTTTTTACAGGAGGAGGCACAGGGCGAATTTACGAAAATGGCCTGCATATTCCCCGTCCTAATTTGCAACCTACAATATATTCAGTGGGTTATTTTTAAGGTAAGCTATTTTAAACCGAAACATTTCGGCCATTTTGCCTGCCCTCCATTTAGCTTCATCTGCTTTTTCTCCGCTGAAAAGAGTGTCTACAGTTTGGGTAAACAGCTGCAGCCATTCATCAAAGTGGGTTTCATCAACCGGTAGTTTTGCATGCGGCGGAAAAGGTGCACCGCTGTAGGTTTGCTCTTGCAGCAATAGGGTTTGCCAAAAAGTATACATTTTTTCAAGGTGCGGCAACCACCTCTCGCCCAGCCGTTCGTTAAAAACAGGGGCTAACAATGCGTCTTCGGCAACTTTGTTGTAAAAGGTATCAACCAGTAGTTTGATGTCTTCTAATGATGTTATATCGTGTTTGGGGTTCATGCCCGTTTATTTAAATTAAAATAAGATTTTTGCTCGATCCAAAACAAAATTACAAAATGATTAAGGGTAATAAATGATACAGATCGTTGTTTTGCCCTGTAGCAGTACCAATGCAGGTGCTGCAATCATGATCTTATTTTCATTATGACATATAAAAGATAAAATATTTTCTAAATTTGTAAGGTAAACTTACAAGTTTACTTAATAATAAAAATGACTGAACAAAAAGATATCCAGCTGGCTGCAGATCTCCGTACGGTTGTAGGCCGGTTGATTAAGGTATTGCGTAAACATTCCATAACTGCCGATAAATTATCATTAACCGAAAGATCGACCATGGCGCTGATCTATCAGCATAACGAATTATTGCCGAATGAACTGGCTGCGATGGAAAAAATAACCACGCAAAGCATGTCTCAAATACTGGGTAACCTGCAACAGCGTGGGTTGATCAACAGGCGCATATCCGAAACAGATAAACGCAAGGCTATAATCAGTCTGTCTGATCTTGGCCGGTCTGTGCTGGAGCAGGTTCGGGCCGAGCGTAATGTATGGCTTTACGATGCTATTGAGGCTACATGTACCGCGGAGGAACAGGAACTACTTAAAAAGGCAATAGGGCCTTTAACTAAAATTGTTGATTTTGAATAATTCCTTTGGGAGAGGGGGACAGGGTGAGTAATGAATATTAATACGTTTAACGCTTTTAAAAGCCGCAATTACCGGCTTTATTTTACCGGGCAATCCATATCATTAATAGGTACCTGGATGCAGAAAACAGCCGTAAGCTGGCTGATTTATTCGCAAACACACTCTAAATTTTTATTGGGTGTTTCGCTTTTTGCCAGTTTGTTTCCATCTTTTTTATTGTCGTTTTTGGGTGGGGTGGTATCAGACAGGTATAATCGCTATAAATTATTATTTGTTACCCAGGCCGCATCCATGATCCAGGCTTTGTTGCTGGCCGCGCTGGTGTTCTTTGGTCATTATTTTGCATGGGAGATCATTGCCCTGAGTGCTGTGCTCGGCATTATCAATGCTTTTGATGTACCTGCCCGGCAAGCGCTTGTTTACGAGATGGTAGACAACAAAGCCGACCTGCCAAATGCACTTGCGCTTAACTCATCCATGATGAATTTGTCGAGATTAATTGGCCCCGGACTGGCGGGTTTGGCTTTGGAAAAATTTGGCGAAACTATATGTTTTGGGGCCAATGCGGCCAGCTTTATAGCCGTAATTGGCTCCTTAATGTTAATGAAGCTGCCAAAATCCGAACCAAAATCGCATAGGCAGAATATCTTCTTCGAACTAAAAGAAGGATTTACTTATATAAAAAATACGCCGTCCATCAGGCTTGTGCTGCTGATGCTGGGTATGACCAGCTTCATGGTACTTCCTTTTAGTACGCTTATCCCGGTTTATGCCAAGGATATTTTTAAAGGTACGGCTTCCACATTCGGGGTAATAGATAGCGTAATCGGCTTGGGCGCACTTTTCGGGGCCATCTTCCTGGCTTCGCTAAAACCGGGGCTTAACCTTAAAAAAGTACTGGCTTTTAGCACGCTGGTTTTTGGTGCAGCGCTGGTGGCTTTTTCGCATATACATTACTATCCTTTAGCGTTGCTGTTTGCCGCAGTTATYGGCTTTGGTATGATGGCCCAGATTACCATGAGTAATACATTAATTCAAACCACTGTTAACCCGGCTATGCGCGGCCGGGTGATTAGTTTTTATGCGATGGCTTTTTTTGGGATGCAGCCGCTTGGTGGTTTGCTGGTAGGGGGCATATCTCAAAAAATAGGCGTACCCGATACCGTTTTAGGACAGGGGCTTGTAGCGGTAATAATGGGCTTATTGCAGATTCGCTACATCAGGAAAATAAAACTCAAAAAAGCTACAGAACAAACACTTCAGCAACCTCCGGTAAACGCGCTTGCATCTAATTAGCCTGAATGCGAATTGAAGGGGGTGCGAATTACACAAATTGAACGGATGCGAATTCACGAATTGAGGCCGGAATTACACGAATTGAATAGTTGAACATATTTACGAAGGTTTAAAACATCGTAAATTTGATCTAAACAAATATTATTCTTTCCACGCTGTTCCCTGACTTTACAACCGGGGCTAATCGATACAAATTACCGGTTCACCGATACTATATCAAATGGCAGATTCTGCTTTTATATTTTTGATGATACAAAGGATTTATTATTTGTATCATTCATTTAAAATCAAAATTTATGGGCGGATTAGGAGCACCTGAGTTAATACTCATCATTATTGCAGTACTGTTATTGTTTGGCGGCAAAAAAATTCCCGAGTTAATGCGCGGTATGGGCCAGGGGATAAAAGCATTTAACGACGGTAAGGTTAATAACGAACCAGCCGTTAAAGAATAAAAAACAGGCTCCCGGGATGGACAACCAGGGAGCCTGTTTTATTGTATATATAGTTTAAAATTTAGTCGGTCATCTCTAATATCAATATCACCGCATCATTACTTAGTGCTTCCATATCGGCTTCCTCCAGGTTCCATAAAGCCAGCCCGTCACGCTCATGCATTAAGCGGCCCTGTAGCTCAAACGCCCCGGTTATATTAAAGGCGAAAAGCAAAGAATTGATATTTTTTAAATGATAAAGTGCATCCTTTCGCCCTGTAAACTGACCAATACTTAGCTTAAACGGCAATTTACGATCAGCCGGAATTATCGTTATCAGTTCATTCTGCCTGTCAGCAAAATCAAAACCAAATGTCTCATTTAAAATAGGGAATTCATCACCGTCGGCGTTTATTTGCAGGTACAAAAAGTTCACCCAATTTTCCTGGTAAATGTTAATCAATTCTAAAATACCGCCTGCGTTTGTATAGTTTATATGTACCTCACCCACATCTATTATACTGCTTTTACCCTCCGTATCTTTAACAAGTAATTCGCCCGTTATGGGTACAATTACAAAATAACAAGTATGGGCAACAGTTAGGGTAACCGACTTATTAGCTGCCAGGATCTCATCGTTAAATACTTTTAGGCTGCCAAAAGCTTCGCGGTGTTCATTAAAATGATCGCCGTAATTAAAACTACAGCATCTTCTAAAAACGTTGGTTTCGGTTACACCCCGCTGGTCGGCAAGGTAAATTTGACCGGGTGAGATCTTTTCCATTTTAGTATTGATTTTTGAGTGAGTATATATTTACATATGGTTGCACCTGGAACAGGTTGGTAAGCGTTTCTTCGTTTGCTGCTTGTTCTGGTTTATAGTCAGATACAAGCAAAAAGCTCTCCACAGTGTCGTGCCAGAGGAGTGGTTCGGTATAAAAATTTATAGCCAGCTGATGTTTTGCTTTATCGTTGATATCGGAGTTGATGATCTCGAGCTGAAATTTATTAAATTTCAAAAAGCGTTTCCCCACATTGTTCAGTATCTCGGGCACTATGCCTGCTAATTGTTGTACATACCCGGTTACAGATGGTGTAACCATGCCGGCAAGCTGCTGGGCGTTTGGAACGTGCCTTAGCAGCTCGGCGTAGGTGGTAAATGATGTTCCTATGCTGTAATTCTGGGCCTGCATTTTAAATTCAAGGTAAGATGCTTCAAATACCAGCTTATCCCACTGTTTAGCGGAGTTTGCATCAATAATCTTTCGGTAACACAGGGTGATGATACGGGTACTCATAATTGTAAAAAATAAAGACGCTAAATATAATAGCGCCTTTGGTTGCATGATAGAACTAATAGGGGTGAAAAAGGACAATTGTATTATGCAGGTACGCTCATGCTAATTGAAAGCACAAAGCCATCGGTGGTGTTGCCGGTTACGGCAGCCGTCTCAAGCGTATAACCATCACTAAACACATTGTCGCTTGCATTATAGGTGTAGCCGCTCATTCCTTTACTATAACCTGCAACAGCTGCCAGCGCGGTACCGGTACCTTCGGGGAAAGCTATCTGGGTTACTTTTAATGATGTACCTGCCGAGTTGTACACATGCACATGGATATGCGTGGCCCTGCCCGAATACCATCCCGGGAAAATTGAAGTAAATGTTACCAACCCGTTTGAATCGGTAGTTTGTCTGCCGCGTAAAAAGTGAACTGCAGTGTAGTCTGTGGTTTGCATTCCGCTGCCACCGTATTCAGAGTAATTGCCCTCTTTATCGCAGTGCCATATATCAACCAAAGCACCAGAAAGCGCGTTACAACTGTTATTACTATTGTTGACAGTAATTTTAACAGTCATCTTATAACCGGTACGGTCGCTGGTAATATCACTGCGAACATAAGATGCCGGACTTTTAGTAGGGAACGGCCCTTCGGTTTCACTTTCAATAACACTGCAAGTGCCTGAGCTGGAGCTTGACCCGGATGAACTGCCTGATGATGAACTTGTGCCCGATGTGCTGCTGGTTGTAGTAGTTGTAGATTCCTTTTTGCAGGCCTCAACCAATACTGATGTAGACACCGCGCCTATCATCAGGCTTTTTAAAAAGTTTTTGCGTTCCATGATTTTATTTATTTAGGGGTATGATATAAGTTCTGTTGATTGTTGATCAAAAGTAATTGTAGCGGTTAAGGAAACTTATGAAGTGTCGGTTAGTGGTGTGATTGTGTCGATGAATGGGTTATTCTTTCTGGATAAACGTAAATATCATTGCTGGTTTAATCGTCCTGTGATTGAAATAATCATAAACCATTTTCAAATCCCCAAATTTTCAAATCAAAAACATCATCTGCGCATTTGTAATCTGAAATCTGCACATTTATTCCCATCTTTACGCCCAATAAAGTTCTTTACTTTTTTTCTGCAGAGTGGTTCCCGGTGTTTAAAGCACAGGGATTAATAAGGAACCGTGTGTAAATCACGGGCTGTCGCGCAACTGTAAGTAACATACAAGGTTGTTGCCTTTAACAATGTCCATTGATCGTCGGTTGACGGTTGAGAAGGACGGCAACAATGTTACAAGCCAGGATACTTGCCCCAATGTATAAAGACAATGCTTTCGCGCAATGAAGCAGTAGTCAAAGAAAAAGAATGACCTACATGACACCCGTATGCCTGTATGTTATGCTTTTGCCTTTTATTACCATTTCCTCCGAAAGTATACCGAAAACCGTAAGGAGCATTAATTCAAATTAATGTTTAACCAAAAAAGTTTTATGCGTATGCTCAAAAACAATTTAGGGTATCCTCGTGTAGGTGCCCACCGTGAACTCAAAAAGGCCAGTGAACAGTACTGGGCAGGTAAAATCAGCCGTGATGATCTTTTTGCCGTTGCCCGCACGCTCCGTTTGCAAAACTGGCAAACCCAGGTTGATACCGGTATCGATCTTATCCCCTGTAACGATTTCAGCTTTTATGATCAGGTGCTGGATACCTCGCTGATGCTGGGCAATATCCCGGAGCGTTATACCCCGGTTTTAACCCAAAACAAAACCAATACCGAGATCGACCTGTATTTTGCCATGGCCCGCGGTTATCAAAAAGATGGCCTTGATGTTACTGCCATGGAAATGACCAAATGGTTTGATACCAATTACCATTACATTGTACCGGAGTTTGTACAGAACCAGCAATTCAGGCTCTTTAGCGAAAAGGTGTTTGATGAGTTTATCCTTGCCAAACAACACACCCGCAACATACCAAAACCGGTATTGATCGGCCCGGTATCCTATCTTTTATTAGGTAAAGAAAAACAAACTGGTTTTGATAAGATCGACCTGGTTAAAAAACTGGTGCCCGTTTATATAGAAGTATTAAAAAGGCTGAAAAGCTATGGCGCCGAATGGGTACAGATAGATGAGCCTTTCCTGGCGCTTGATCTCAGCCCAAAAGAAAAAGAAGCTTATGCCTATGCTTATATGGAGATCAGCAAAAACTGCCCGGATATTAAAGTGCTGCTTGCTACCTATTTTGAAAGTCTGCATGAGAATACCGAACTGGCTGTTACTTTGCCGGTAAGCGCCATTCATATTGATTTGGTGCGTGCGCCGGATCAGCTGTACAAAGTGCTTTCGCTGATACCCGATAAACTTAGCCTTTCGTTGGGTGTTGTTGATGGCCGCAACATCTGGAAAAACGACTATGTGCGCTCACTAACGCATATTAAAAAAGCAATTGCCGTATTGGGGAAAGATAGGGTGATGGTAGCGCCAAGCTCTTCGTTACTGCATACACCAATTGATCTTGACCTGGAAACTGCCATCATTCCCGAAATAAAAAACTGGATGGCCTTTGCCAAACAGAAACTGAATGAAGTGAATGAGCTGGCGCTTATTGTTGACGGCGATAACGAATTGCTGCACAATAACCTGCGTGCTACCTCCAGCCGCAATATTTCCAAACTTATTCATAAGCAGGAAATAAAACAACGTGTTGCTGCCATTACCGATGCCGACGCACGGCGTGGAAGCGGATTCATCACCCGTCAGAAAATACAGCAGCAGCGCTTTAAATTACCACTGTACCCTACAACTACCATAGGATCGTTCCCGCAAACTGATGATATCCGCTCGCTGAGGGCAAAATTCAAAAAAGGTGAATTAACTATTGCACAATATGATGCCGAAATAGAAAAAACAACCATTGACGCCATTCGCTGGCAGGAAGAGATAGGCCTTGATGTATTGGTACATGGCGAGTTTGAGCGCAACGATATGGTGGAATACTTTGGCGAACGTTTGGATGGTTTCCTGTTCACCAAAAACGGATGGGTACAAAGCTACGGCAGCCGCTGTGTAAAGCCACCGGTTATTTATGGCGATGTGAGCCGCCCGGCGGATATGACCGTTAGGTGGAGCAGTTTTGCGCAGCAAAACACCCAAAAACTAATGAAAGGCATGCTTACCGGCCCTGTAACTATATTACAATGGTCGTTTGTACGCGATGATCAGCCACGGTCCGAAACCACTAACCAGATAGCTTTGGCCATCAGGGACGAAGTTGTGGCGCTGGAAGCGGCCGGCATCAAAGTGATTCAGATAGATGAGCCTGCCATTAGGGAAGGCTTGCCTTTGCGTAAAAAGGACTGGCAAAATTACCTCAACTGGGCAGTACGCGCATTCCGCATCTCGGCCAGCGGGGTAAGGGACGAAACCCAGATCCATACGCATATGTGCTATAGCGAATTCAACGATATCATTGGCAACATTGCCGATATGGATGCGGATGTGATCACGATAGAAACCTCGCGCTCGCAAATGGAGCTGTTAGCGGCCTTTGCCGATTTTAAATATCCAAACGAGATTGGTCCGGGAGTTTATGATATCCATTCGCCGCGGGTACCCACGGTTGGCGAAATGGTAAGCTTGCTGGAGAAAGCATCAGAATTACTGCCGGCAGGTAATTTATGGGTTAACCCCGACTGCGGATTGAAGACCCGGAAATGGCCCGAAACGCAGACCGCACTCATAAATATGGTACAGGCAGCGAAACAACTTCGTCAGTTAGTTGTAGAAACAATAGTATCCTGACCCGTTAAAACAGGCAATTTGTGTATAATTGCCTGTTTTTTCAGATTTTTTGCATTTATGAGATTAAAAAGTAACGCGGTTATAACAGGTGTTGGTGGTTTTGTTCCTGATAATATATTGAGTAATAGTGATTTAGAAAATATGGTTGATACTAATAGTGAGTGGATAGTATCAAGAACAGGAATAAAGGAAAGGAGGATTTTAAACGATCCGTTACTTGCTACCTCAGATATGGCTACCTATGCCGTAAAAAACTTATTAGAAAATGCAGGTCTGGAACCGGGAGAAATTGACTGCTTAATAATTGCTACTTCAACCCCCGATCATATACTTTTATCAACCGCCAGCATTGTTTGCGATAAGCTGGGTTTAACCAATGCCTGGGCTACTGATGTTAACGCTGCCTGCAGCGGCTTTTTATATGCCTATACCCTGGGCGCCAGTTTGGTTGAAAGCAACCGGTACAACAAAGTGATTGTGGTAGGCGCCGATCAAAACAGTGCTATCATCAACTATAAGGACCGCAATACCTGTATTCTTTTTGGAGATGGGGCCGGAGCCGTTTTGCTTGAACCAACTACCGAAGATGTTGGTTTGGTAGATAGTGTTTTTAAAACCGATGGACATGGAAGGGAATACCTGCTGGTTCCGGGTGGTGGCTCAAAGATCCCGGCTACAGCCGAGTCTGTTGCACAAAATCAGCATTTCATTCGCCAGGAGGGTAGGGTAGTGTTTAAAGCTGCTATAAAAGGAATGACAGAAACCTGTACCGAGGTATTGAAACGCAACGACATGACAATAAATGATGTTGACTGGCTGATACCGCACCAGGCCAACTACAGGATCATCCATGCCGTAGGCGAAAACCTGGGCCTGCCCGAAGACCGCGTTAAAGTAAATATCGATAGATACGGAAACACCACCGCTGCCACCATACCGCTTTGCCTTTGGGATTTTAAAGACGACTTTAAATACAACGATAACATGATATTTACCGCCTTTGGAGCCGGCTTTTCATGGGGCGCTACCCTGTTAAAATGGGGTAAGTTAAGAACAGCGTAAGCAACCAGAAAATATTAAATTACCGTCATTACGAGATTAAGAAGCAATCCCCTGCTTACAGAGCGGCTCTGCCAATTTGGGATTGCTTCGTGCCTTGCAATGACGGTTTTTGTTAGACTTAGGCCTTCAACACTATCAAATGACCACAGAAGAAAGAATCAAAGCATCAGAAACGCGGATCTTTAAAACCGTATTCCCCAATAATACCAACCATTACGATACGCTTTTTGGCGGCTCGGCAATGGCTATGATGGATGAAGTGGCTTTTATAACCGCTACCCGTTTTACCCGTAAAAAAATGGTAACCGTATCATCCGACAGGATAGATTTTAACAAACCCATCCCCTCAGGAACCATCATCGAACTGGTGGGCACTGTATCGCACATTGGCAATACCAGTATGAAAGTACTGGTAGAGATCTTTATTGAAGAGATGTACTCCTTTGTACGCGAAAAGGCCATCACCGGTACATTTACCTTTGTAGCAATTGATGAGCATAAGCACCCTGTAAAAGTTGTGGATTAACAGGGTAAGCCTTTAGTTAATAGCGCTCATAACATTGCATATTTAAAGCCAATTAAGTTTTATAATTTAGCTGCTATAAATCTACACATTGGCTTTATGGATAAAAAATTAGCAACCTTATTGATTGCGCTGGCACCCCTGACGGCCTTTTGCCAGCAAAACTTAAAACTTTGGTATAAACAACCCGCAAAAGTTTGGACAGAGGCCCTGCCATTAGGCAACGGACGACTGGGTGCTATGGTATTTGGCCGCGTAGGCCGCGAACTGATCCAGCTAAACGAGGCCACCCTGTGGACCGGCGGCCCCGTACGTACCAACGTAAACCCTAAAGCTTATGACAATTTGCTGCTGGCAAGGGAAGCACTGCTAAAAAACGAAGATTATGCCCAGGCCAATGAGTATGCAAAAAAAATGCAGGGCTATTTTTCAGAATCCTATCTGCCGTTGGGCAATCTTACTATCACCCAGCAGCTGAAAGATACTATCCCGACAACCTACTATCGCGATTTGGATATCAGGAACGCCATTGCCACAACCCGTTACACAATCGATGGCGTAGAATATACCAGGCAGATCATTAGCTCGGCCCCCGACCAGGTAATCATTATCCGTTTTACGGCAAATAAAAAAGGCCGGCTAAATTTCACCTTAGGTACCGGTAATGAGTTAAAATATCAGAACGTTGTTGTATCCAACAACCAAATTTTAATGAAAGGGCAAGCCCCATCACACCTACAGCCCAGTTATGTCAACTTGAAAGATACGCTTGCCCTAAATGACAAACCCGGTTGCCGTGGAATGCGCTATGAATTACAGGTAAAAGCGGTTAATAAAGACGGAACGGTAAGCGCCGATACCAACGGCATTACGGTGAAGAACGCTACTGATGTAACTATTTTTTTATCGGCGGCAACCAGCTTTAACGGCTTTGATAAATGTCCCGATAACGAAGGTAAAGACGAGCACAAATTAGCAGCGGATTATTTAGATAAAGCCATAAAATATAACTGGCCGGAGTTATTGCAACATCATTATGCCGATTACCATAAATATTTTAACCGGGTATCATTTAACCTTGCGGCCCCTGCCGGTGACAAAAACGCATTGGTGCCAACAGATGAGCGCCTGTTTAATTATTCGGAAGGGGTTAAAGACCCTTCATTTGAAACATTGTACTTTCAGTTCAGCAGGTATTTGCTGATTTCCTGCTCGCGCCCGGGCGGACCGGCGGCCAATTTGCAGGGCATCTGGAATAAGGAGATCCGACCGCCATGGAGCTCAAATTACACCACTAATATCAATGTGCAAATGAATTATTGGCCCGCCGAGGCAGCTAATCTGTCGGAAATGCAATTACCTTTTATAAACTTTATTAAAAACGCCGCAGTTACGGGACAGGTTACAGCCAAAGAATTTTACCATACCCGGGGCTGGGCGGTGCACCATAACAGCGATATCTGGGCCTTATCAAACCCGGTTGGCGATTTAGGGCACGGCGACCCGATGTGGGCCAACTGGACAATGGGATCGCCATGGCTATCGCAACATTTATGGTGGCATTACCAGTTTACAAATGATAAGGTCTATCTCAGGAATACCGCTTATCCGCTCATGAAAGGCGCCGCTCATTTTTGCATGGATTTTTTAGTTCCTTACAAAGGGTACCTGGTAACAGCTCCTTCGCTATCGCCAGAAAATAGTTTTATTGACGATAAAGGCAAACAAGGCACCGTATCTGTAGCCACTACCATGGATATAGCCATCATCTGGGATTTGTTTACCAACGTTATAGATGCCGCAGGTGAGTTAGGCACCGATAAGGCTTTTCGCGATTCGGTGGTTGCTTATCGCCAGCAATTGTACCCCTTACACATTGGTAAAAAAGGAAACCTGCAGGAATGGTATAAGGATTGGGAAGATACAGATCCGCACCATAGGCACGTATCACATTTATTCACCGTATTTCCCGGCCACGAGATCTCTCCTATCGAGACCCCGGAACTGGCGGCAGCAGCAAAAAAAACTTTGGAGCTTAGAGGGGATGCCGGCACGGGGTGGAGTCTGGCCTGGAAAATTAACTTTTGGGCACGATTGCTGGATGGCAACCATGCCTATAAAATGATACATTACCTGTTAAAGCTCACCGGGTCGTCAAAAACCAATTATGCCAATGGCGGCGGTTCATACGCCAACCTTTTTGATGCCCACCCGCCGTTCCAGATAGATGGCAACTTTGGGGCATTATCCGGCATGTGCGAAATGCTGGTTCAAAGCCAATCGGGCGAGATTAGCCTGCTACCCGCCATCCCCGATGCCTGGGCCGAAGGGAATATTTCGGGTTTAAAAGCACGTGGCAATTTCGAGATAGCCATGAACTGGAAAAACAAGCAGATAGTTACCGCGTCGGTTTTATCAGTAACCGGTGGCACATGTAAACTGCGCACGCACGTACCGGTAAAAATTATCGGGCTACAAGCCCGGTCGGTTAAAACAGCTAACGGCTATTTAACCAGTTTTAATACTAAAAAAGGGATGTTGTATAAAATAACAGGCTCAAAAATTTAATCAGCTTTATCGAAACCAGGAACGGCAACTTACTTACTGCTGAAACATACTGCGGAATGACCCAAAATAAAACGAACCAACGACGCGACTTTATAAAAAAGGCTGCCTTAACCGCATTAAGCACCATTGCTGTACCTCATGTTTTTGCGGCGCCTTTATCAAACTTGTTTAAAGATGGCAGCGGTATCAAAACCATCCTTTTTCAGGGCGATTCGATAACCGATGGCGGGCGGTCATATGACAAAGATTGGAACCACATCATGGGCCAAAGTTTTCCGTACCTCATATCAGCCAGGCTTTGGTTTGATCATCCCGATCAGCAAATGATGTTTTTAAATCGTGGCATCAGCGGCCATACTGTACGGGACCTGCAAGCCCGCTGGCAAAAAGACACGTTAGATTTAAAGCCCGACGTTCTGAGCATACTGATCGGTGTAAACGATGTGCACCACGTAATCCACAACAACAATGCAACTACCGTTGATCAGTTTAGGGACGACTACGATTACCTGCTTAATCAAACTAAAGCGGCGCTACCCGATATTAAACTTGTGATTTGCGAGCCGTTTATTTTGCCTGTTGGCCAGGTGAATAGCGATTTAAAACGCTGGCAGGATGAAATAACTCCGCGACAATTGGTGGCTAAACAACTGGCGCAAAAACACAATGCCGTTTTTGTTCCTTTGCAGGCCATCTTTAATGCGGCGCTCAAAAAAGCACCCGCCGGGTTCTGGATGTGGGACGGCGTACATCCAATGCCTGCCGGGCACGAATTGATAGCCAGGGAATGGATTAAAGCTGTGAAAAAGAATTACGGCTTTCCCGGGTAATTATACCGCGAACAACTGCCCCATATCTTTAAAAGCCTTAAACTCCAGCGCGTTCCCCGAAGGATCAAGAAGGAACATGGTGGCTTGTTCGCCGGGCAGGCCTTTAAAGCGGATGTAGGGCCCAATTACAAATTTAACGTTATGCTTTTTTAGCCTGGTTTCCAGGTTGGTCCAGTCGTCCCATTCCAGTACAACGCCAAAGTGCGGCACAGGTACATCATGCCCGTCTACAGGGTTAAAATGGTGTTTAGCCGCTGTTGCCGGTTTAGGTTTCAGGTGGATCACAAACTGGTGGCCGTATAAGTTAAAGTCGGTCCAATTGGTATCGCTTCGTCCTTCGCTGCAGCCCAGCACTTCACGATAGAATTTGCGTGCTTCTTCCAGGTCATAAACCGGTACTGCAACATGAAAAGGTGTTAGTTTGCTCATACGGATCAATATTAATGAAGCCCTTTGCGTTTTAGTAATCCGCCGGTGGTGTCTTCCACACTCTGCTGAACAATAAATGCTTTAGGATCAATGCGCAGGATAGTTTGCTTTAATGAAGGGATCTCTAAACGGGTAGCCACGGTGAAAACAATATCGCGCGGATCATTCACATGGCCATCTTTACCGTAACCGCTTTTGCCCTGGTAAATAGTTACACCACGGCCAAGGGTAATGGTAATAGCCCGGCGGATAGCCTCGCTATGAGTAGATATAACCGTAATGCCCGAGTATTGCTCAATACCATTCAATATAAAATCTATCATTTTGGCGGCAGCCATATAGGTTAGTATGGAGTACATGGCACGTTCAACACCCAGGAAAGATGCCGCCAGGCCAAAAATTAATACATTCAGCAGCAAAATAAAATCACTCACCTTAAGTAGCTGTGTTTTTTTACTCACCAGCACAGCCGCCACTTCGGTACCGTCAAGTACGGCTCCGCCGCGTATGGCCAGGCCGCTGCCGGTGCCTATAAATACCCCGCCAAATATGGCGGTAAGTAACTTATCGTGCGTAACATCCGGAAATTTGATAACCGCCAGGCAAATGGCCAATAAGCCAATAGCCAGTGTGCTTTTTAAGGCAAACGGAAACCCCAGTTTTTTGTAACCGAGCCATAAAAAAGGAACATTGATAACAAAAATAAGTGCCGAAATAGGGATGGGCGACAGATCGGCAATAAGCATAGATACACCTGTTACGCCGCCATCAATAAAATGGCTGGATAATAAAAAGCCTTTGAGGCCAAACCCGGCCGATAAAATTCCTATCCCGATAGTTGTTGAGTCTTTTATGATCTTCATTGCCTTCATGCCCAAATATAATTTATCCCGGCTAAAAACGGGCATATAAATCCCGCGGGATGCAGGCAAAAGGCCGTTTTGTTTGTTAATTTTGTAACCATCACTTAATTTATTACATTAAAACCATGAAAGCACTCATCCTTTTAACAGCCGCATTATTCATCTCTGTTATAAGTTTTGCCCAAACAAAAATTACCCCGGCGGCACCTGGCGTAACTTATGGCAAAGCCATTACTGCCGATAAAGCTATAGATGTTACCGCCCTTAATGATGCTTTAACTACAGATTCTGTTTATAATGGAAGGGTGACAGGCAAGGTGGTTGAGGTTTGCACCAAAAAAGGGTGCTTTATGAAAATTGCCCGCCAAACCGGCAACCCAATAATGGTGAGGTTTACAGACTATGCCTACTTTATGCCGCAAAATATTGTTGGCAAAACCGTGGTTGTTGAAGGTAAAGCCAATGTGAATGAAACATCGGTAGCCAAACTGCAGCACTACGCTGCTGATGCAGGCAAAAGCAAAAACGAGATAGCAAAGATCACCCAGCCAAAAAAGGATATCGAAATTATGGCTGACGGGGTTTTGGTGGTGGATTGAGGATGCAATATTCAATCAATTAACCCAACAACAGCCACAACTCAGCATGACAAAAGGCTTTTTCTACAACTTGTCATCGGCAGCCTGCCGAAGCATAGCGGGAGGGCTATTAACATTCCCGCAGCATTCCTGCTGATCTATTTAATTCGCAAACGATTAATAGTCTAATTTTAAGGAAAATATCTTTATTTTTTTTATGCTTTATGAATATTTTAAGCCATTTTTATTAAAAATATCAAAACATGGAAAATAATAACTATCACAAATTCTTAGCAGAATTTATTGGAACAATGGTGCTTGTTTTAATGGGTTGCGGCAGCGCGGTAATAGCGGGGGCCAACGGAACAACCGGAGTTGGGCTTTTGGGTATTTCTTTTGCTTTCGGGTTATCAGTAGTGGCTATGGCCTATGCTATAGGTCACATTTCTGGCTGCCATATTAACCCGGCAATAACTATTGGTATGGTAGTGGCCGGAAGAATGAAAGCCAAAGAAAGCTTTGGTTACATTATTGCCCAGGTTTTAGGAGCCGTAGCAGGTGCGGGTATTTTATTCGTTATTGCAAGTGGTAAGCCGGGTTTTGATATTGCAAACGGGTTGGGCCAAAACGGCTATGATATGGCATCGCCCCAAAAGTACTCGCTGCTATCGGGTTTTATTGCCGAAACGGTTTTTACAGCCATATTCCTGCTGGTGATTTTTGGCTCTACCTCAACAAAAAATATTCATGGTGGTTTTGCCGGTTTGGCTATAGGTTTAAGCCTGGTATTAATTCACATAGTTGGTATACCTGTAACAGGGGTTTCTGTTAACCCTGCCAGAAGTATAGGGCCGGCAATATTTGCAGGCGGAGTTGCAATTTCGCAATTATGGCTTTTTATAGCTGCCCCGATTTTAGGAAGCATAATAGCCGCAGTTGTTTGGCGGTATTTTGTCGAAAAAACAGATGATTTAAAAGCCTGATGAGCGTATAGCTTATACAGGGCGATAATCAGGACTAAACTTACGAAGCTTTAACTGGATGATATTGTTTTTGGCCTCGTTGAAGGGCTTCGCCGTTTAAAGCTTCGTAAGTTTCTACATGTTATATTTAGCGAAAACTTTCCTGCTTCACCACCATCTGCGCCGTATTTCTGCTTAGTTGCTCCAGTAACACCGTTTTACCGGCTATTAATTCTTTCAACGAATTTTGGTTGTAATGCCTTATGGTGATCAATGTAAGGCCGCTGTTGTATTTTACTTTAAACTCCTGTTGCAGGTTGGTTAATAGCTTTTCAAAGCGTTCTTCATAAAAATCAAAACAAACCGAAAAGCTAAGGGCCGATGTTTGCATAACATTCACCTTTACCTGGCTTTGGGCAAACAGGCGAAAGATTTCGCTCAAATGGTCCTCAGTAATAAAGGAATAATCCTTTGTGGAGACAGATAAAAGTACCTGGTTTTGTTTTAGTATAATGACCGGCTTTTCAAACCTGTTTACACCATCTTCTTTAATCACCGTTCCGGGAGCGCCAGGATCGGTAAAGGGCTTTACCAGCAGTGGTATATTGGCGTTTTGCAGCGGTTTGATAGTTTTAGGGTGAATAACGCTTGCGCCGTAATAGGTCATTTCGATAGCTTCGGAATAGGATAGCTCATCAAACTTTACGGTATCCGCGAAAAACTTAGGGTCGGCGTTGAGGATACCGGGCACGTCTTTCCAGGTGGTTACCGATTCGGCACCCAAACACGCCGCAAATATGGATGCTGTATAATCAGATCCCTCCCTCCCTAAAGTGGTGGTGAAGTTTTCGGATGTGCCGCCTAAAAACCCCTGGGTTACTACGATGCCTTTAAGCAGCATGGAAGGGATATCGGCGCTGATACTTGCCCTGGTTTTATCCCATTGCACTATGCCTTCGCGGTAGGTATTATCGGTATGGATATAACTGCGTACATCAAGCCACTGGCTTTTTATACCGGCTTTATTTAAATACGCCGTAAYAATGCGGGTAGATACCAACTCGCCTATGGATACAATCTGGTCGTAAATAAAGTCGTAGCTATCCTGGGGGTCGTCTTCAATGGCCCAATCAATCTCCACAAAAGTATTAGCGATATCATCAAATACCGGGTGACCGGCTTCAAACAAGCCGTGTAAAATATCAAAATGGTATTGTTTGATCTCATCAAAAATTTCATGCATATCATCAGCCCGGTCTATATAGGCTTTGGTAAGCTTTTCGAGCGCGTTGGTGGTTTTCCCCATAGCCGATACCACGATGAGTAACTGCTCACCTGCATATTTTTTAACAACACTGGCCAGGTTAATGATACCATCGGCATCCTTAACCGATGCCCCTCCGAATTTAAATACAAGCATTTATTTAATATATTGACTAATTACGGTATTTGGCCGTAGTAAATGTTTAATGGATGAATAGGGGATAAACAGGCCGGTAATGCCGGCAGCATAAGGTTTAATCTCGTATTGGTTGTATAAGAACCTGATACCTATAGGTGTAACCGAAAAATTATTATTGAGCGCGAATTTGCCATCTTTAAAAAAATAATCGCGGGCCAGCGATGCTGTATCGCTCAGTTTTTCACTCTTCCTGAAGATATTTTCGGCAATAGTGTTAAGCTCATCATGATAACCGGCAGCAAAAATATCATCAAGCTTAAGGTTCTTTTTGGCGTCAATATCCCAGTTTACAAAGGTGGTTAACGAGCTGCCGTGCGCGCCGCCCTGGAAAATATAGCCGCCAATTTCGAGCGTTGTAAGGCCCGAATCCTGGTAAATTACTTTTGCATAACTATTCAGCGTGTAAAACATGGCCGATTTTGGGTCGCTGTTCCTGAAGTCAGCATATGACCGCAGGAAGTTTTTGGTCATTTGCCCAACGGTGCTGTCGGCCTTCTTATCTACAGGAAATAAGTTGGCAAGGTTGCCGGCAATTAAATTATTTAATGTTTTGGCACTATCAAAAACCGGGTAACTAATTTTCACTACGGTACAACCATTATCCGGTTTGCTGCCGCAATCTGCCGCACGCTCATGAATGGTTTTGTAGGTGTAGGTAAGCGTATCCTTTACCGTTTCATCCATTTTTCTTGGCGGAACACCCCACTGGCACGATGCAAATGCAAAAGCAACAAAAATAAAACAGGGCCTAATGATATTTTTCATGCTTGTAAGCTGTTTAAATTTTACCCGTTTATGAAACTTAAATGAAGCGCGTCATAGCTTCCTGTCTATTCTATCCAGATATTGTAAAAAAACATTTTGTCATCCTGAACGGAGTGAAGGATCTACTCTCCACCATGCTTCTTCGCCCTGTACGGACTGCGAATAGATCCTTTACTCCGTTCAGGATGACAAATCTTTCAAAACGTCATTTCCCTCTTCCAACGTCTCCCGGGTTTTACAATTACAGCTTGTTTTATTTCAAACAACTAAAAGTTCTGAAGCTGCTCTTTTGATAACGATGCGTTAAGCCATCCGGCTTCAATAGTAGCTCCGTATTTGTTGTAAAAGTTAATAGCCGGTTCGTTCCAGTCCAAAACCTGCCAAACCATGCCGCTAAAGCCCAGTTCTTTGGCTTCCCGGATCAAACGATCAAACAATAGCCTGCCGATTTTTTTGCCACGATATTCCTCGGTCACAACCAGGTCTTCCAGGTACATACGATTACCTTTCCAGGTAGAGTAGCGGATATAATAAACCGCGAAGCCTACAATTACCCCGTCAACCTCGGCCACAAAAGCCTTCCATACCGGGTTATCGCCAAAACCGGCATTTATAAATTCATCTAAAGTAACGGTAACTTCCTCCGGCGCCTTTTCATATAGGGCCAGCTCACTTACCAGTTCCATCAACCGCGGACAATCTTCAATAGTGGCAACGCGAAGTTCAGCCCCCGCCGCCCCCTGAAGGGGGAGCTTTTGATTGGTTTGGTTTGTTATTTGATCGTTTTCCAATTCTGTAAATTTCTTAATTCTGTTAATCACTATGCACCACTCACTATTCACCACTCACCACTCACCACTCACCAACTCAGTTATTCTTCCAATGCTTTATCACCCGGGTACCAAAAATTGTACTGCCCAGGCGCACCATGTTGCTGCCCTGTTCAATGGCAAGTTTATAGTCGGCAGACATGCCCATCGATAAAATGTTAAAACTATCATCTTTTCTGAAATAGCTCATCTTAATTCCGTCAAAAAAGGTCTTCAGTTCGTAATATTCTTCTTTTACCTGCTTTTCGTTATCGGTATTGGTGGCAATGCCCATTAAACCGCGGATGCGGATGTTTTTGAAGGTGGCAAATTCTTCTGATCTCAACAGTTCGATGGCCTCATCAAAACCCAGTCCAAACTTGGTTTCCTCATCGGCAATGTAAATTTGCAGCAGGCAATCAATTACCCGGTTTGCCTTAAGGGCATGCTTGTTTATTTCCTGGAGCAGCTTAATACTATCAACAGACTGTATCATGCTCACAAACGGGGCAATATATTTTACCTTATTGCTTTGCAGGTGCCCTATCAGGTGCCATTCAATATCTTTAGGTAATTGCTCATATTTTTCAACCAGTTCCTGTACCTGGTTTTCGCCAAATAAACGCTGCCCGGCGTCGTAGGCTTGCTGCAGGTCGGCGGCCGGTTTTGTTTTTGATACAGCTAACAATATAACCTTGTTGGCCTCCGTTTCTTTTTTTAAGCTTTTGATGTTATCTGCAATGCTCATTTATCCGTAAATTTGCTTAATTAATTAGCCGCTAAATTACAGAATGCATAAATATTTAATCTTGTTTTTTTCAGTTACGCTTTTTTGGTGCGGTTGTAAAAGCGATAGTGTCCCCAATAAATTTATTCAGCCCAATGTTATGGCACGTTTGCTGGTGCAAATTCACGTGGTAGATGGCTCATTATACAATAATACACAAGTGCCCGATAGTTTGTATAAATATGGTATGGGCAAATACCTGGCTGTATTTAAAAAATTTGGTACCGATTCGGCACAGTTCAGGAAAAGTATGGATTATTACAGCGAAGAGCCTGATAAGTTAATGGCCATATATGATAAGGTTGATCTGCAGATTAAAGCCCTTAGCGATTCGGTAAACCGGATTCAAACCCAAAAGAATGCTGCCGTTCGCAAGGCCGACTCATTAAAGACCGATTCTGCCAGGAAAGCAAATCTTAAACCAAAAACTGCTATTCAAAAGGCCGATTCAGTTAAAGACGCAAAAGCAAAACAGCGGATCCTATTAAAAATAGATTCTTTTAAAAAGTTAAAACATAGACCAAAACCTAATGCTGTACCCATTAAATAGTGTTGATAAGCTTGGGTTTACCGAAGTTAAGGAGTTAATAAAAGCACATTGCCTGAGTGATATGGGCCGGCAAATGGTCGATAAGATCCAGGTGATGAGCAATTTTGACCAGATAGCCAAATTTTTAAGCCAGGCAAACGAGTTTAAAAATATCCTGGTAAATGATGCCGCCCTGCCTATTCATCATTTTTTCGATATCAAGTCACTCGCCAATAAAGCCCGTATTGAGGGTGTTTTTTTAAGTGAGGAGGAATTTTACCAGGTGCAGGCCTCGCTGCAAACGGTGTTTGCCGTTATTGCTTATTTTAGCGAACGCGAAGGATTATACCCCAACCTGGAGGCGCTGTTTGAACACCTGCCTATAGAAAAGGCTATTCTTAAAAAAATAGATTTAGTAATTGATGCCAAGGGAAAAATAAGGCCCAATGCATCGCGCGATCTGTTAGAAATAACATCGGGCATTGCCAAAGCCGAGCAGGAAGCACGTAAAAAGATTGACCAGATTTTTAAAAATGCCTCATCCAGCGGCTGGACTGCGGATGGCTCGCTAACCGTGCGCGATGGCAGGCTGTGTATCCCGTTGTTGGCCGAAAACAAGCGCAAGCTCAAGGGCTTTATTCATGATGAATCTGCATCGGGCCAAACAGTTTACATGGAGCCCGAGGAGGTATTCACCCTTAATAATCGCGTGCGCGACCTTGAATTTGAACGCCGCCGCGAGATAGTAAAAATATTAACCGCCTTAACAACCGAATTGCGGCCTTATGCGCCGTTATTGCTATCGTACCACAGTCTGCTAACCAAACTTGATTTTGTGCGCGCCAAGGCCTTGTTTGCCATTGATGTAGAGGGCGAAATGCCGCAAGTGGTAAACGAGCCCAGGCTTAAATTATTTAATGCCCGGCATCCGTTGCTGTTCCTCAATTTTAAAAAGGAGCAAAAAGTGGTTGTGCCGCTAAATGTGCAAATTGATGAGGGTACCCGTATTATTGTAGTATCGGGGCCCAACGCGGGTGGTAAATCTGTTTGTATGAAAACGGTCGGCCTGTTGCAAATGATGGTGCAGGCGGGCTTATTGATACCCGCAGCCGAAGCCAGCGTGGTAGGTGTGTTTAAGCAGTTGTTTGTTGATATTGGCGATGACCAGTCGATTGAAAGTGACCTGAGTACTTACAGCGCCCATCTATCTAAAATGAAAAATTTTGTGGAGCAGGCTAATGGTAAAACCCTGGTGTTGATAGATGAGTTTGGTACCGGTACCGACCCGCAATTTGGCGGTCCGATTGCCGAAGCCGTGCTGGAATCGCTTAACCATAAAAAGGTAAAGGGTATGGTAACCACCCACTACTCCAACCTTAAAATATTTGCCAGCAATACCGAAGGGATTGAGAATGCATCGATGCTGTTTAACAATGTGGAGATGAAGCCGCTTTACCGGCTTGAAGTTGGTAAACCGGGCAGCTCATACGCGTTTGAGATAGCCCAGAAGATTGGCTTGCCCGCGAATGTGCTTAACCTTGCCAAAAACAAAATAAGCGAGGGACAAAAAAAGGTTGATACCCTGCTGGTTGACCTGGAACGCGAAAAACGAGAGATATTTGAGACCAAACAAAAGCTGGATAAACAGCAACGCCGCGTGAACGAGCTGCAGGCCGAGAATGAAAAACTGAAAAGCTATCTTGAAGAAAATAAAAAAGCGTTAATAAGGGATGCAAAAGACCAGGCTAAAAATATAATCCTGAATGCCAATAAGCTGGTTGAAAATACCATATCCGAAATAAAAAGCAGCAATGCCGATAAGGAAACCACCCGTAACCTGCGCGAGAACCTGAATATAGAACTTAAAAAGAATACCGTTAAAGTTGAACCTGCAAAACCAAACCCGGCAACTGTTGATGAGGAACTGAAGCCCGGCGATTGGGTGAAGCTAATTG
The DNA here is from genome assembly GCF_056400985.1 of Mucilaginibacter sp. P4_G9. Classification (NCBI taxonomy): domain Bacteria; kingdom Pseudomonadati; phylum Bacteroidota; class Sphingobacteriia; order Sphingobacteriales; family Sphingobacteriaceae; genus Mucilaginibacter; species Mucilaginibacter sp. P4_G9. The sequence goes on from NZ_JBFUKF010000010.1 coordinate 31,631, forward strand.
ATTCTGAAACTACAGGCCAGGTGATTGAACTGATAAAGGATAACGTGGTAATTGCCATTGGCGATTTGCGAACGGTGGCCAAAAAGAAGCGGGTAGAAAAAGTGAGCAAATCATCAGTGCCTAAAGAGGTGAGGCGGACCATGAATTCGCATACCAGCGACTTTGCTAATTTTAGTCCGGAGATTGATGTACGCGGCCAGCGTACCGAAGATGCCCTGCACGCCATTGAAAAGCTGTTTGACCGCGCCCTGATGATGGGTTTTAATAACCTGAAGATAATTCATGGCAAGGGTGATGGGATTTTACGCAAAATGATAAGGCAATACCTTAAAAAGTACGACCAGGTTGACCGCATGGAAGACGAGCATGCCGATAGAGGCGGAGATGGAATAACTTATGTATATTTAAAATAAAAAAATATTATCATATGGCTTTAAAAAGCATTACGCCAATGTTATATACCCGGCAGGTTAGGGAAAGTGTTGATTTTTATATTAACAGCTTTGGTTTTACCTGTGTAGGATATGATGATAACTGGGGATGGGCAACCGTAAGCCGCGATGATGTGGAGCTTATGTTTGCTTTGCCAAATGAACATGAGCCATTTGGTATGCCAAAATTCACCGGGTCGTTGTACATCCGTACAGACAAGGTTGATGAGATCTGGAAAGAGTTAAAAGACCACGCCGTAGTTTGTTATCCTATCAAAACCTTTAATTATGGCATGCGCGAATTTGCTGTTTACGATTATAATGGTTACCTGCTGCAATTTGGTACACCGGTTGATTAGTCAATAGTCATTAGTCAATGGTCATTAGTCATTGGTCATTTTGCTCCGCTGTCATTAGCTATTGGTCGGTAAGGGTTGTTATAGGTGGTTCGGAGAGATATCATTGGTAGTCGGCAAGGATGTTATAGGTGGTTCACGGGGATGTTACAGGTGATTTGTTTTGTGGTATTAAGTTTCATAAATTTAGAGGGATAAACCCGTTTTTAAAATGCGTAAATTATACATTATTGTTTTGTTCCTGCTTTCGGCAGGAGCGTTTTCTGCCTGTAACGCCCAAAGTTTAGTACTCAAAAGCAAGGATGCACACATCCGCTATACCGGTCGTATCAACATGACCGATGAAGCTGCCGAATTTTACTGGACAGGTTCGTCAGCGAAGATTAATTTTGATGGTACCGGGGCATCTGTTATTTTACAGGACGAACGTGGTGATAATTATTTTACCGTTGTATTGGATGGTAAAGTAAGCAGTACAATTCACCTTGAAAATGTAAAGAAAACCTATACACTGGCCCAGGGATTACCTGTCGGTCCGCATAGCCTGGAGATATTTAAACGTACCGAATGGGAGATGGGTAAAACCACTTTTTACCAGTTTGCTTTAGATAAAGGTGCTTCTGTATTGGCTACGCCGCCGGTTAAAAAACATAAGATCGAATTTTTTGGTAACTCCATTACCTGCGGTTACGCTGTAGAGGATACCACCGGGCAGGATAGGGGGAGCGCACCTTACGAAAATGGTTATATAAGCTATGCAGCCATAACCGCGCGCCATTATGATGCCTCGTATGTTTGCACCGCTAAAAGTGGCATAGGCGTACTGGTAAGCTGGTTCCCGCTCATTATGCCCGAGATGTATAACCGATTGGACCCAACCGATCCGACGAGTTTATGGGATTTTACCAGGTATACACCGGATGTGGTAGTAATCAACCTGTTCCAAAATGATTCGTGGATAGTGAAATTGCCCGATAACCCACAGTTTAAAGAACGTTTTGGCACAAAAAAGCCAGAAGAAGAGCAAATTGTGAAAGCCTATCGCGAAATGGTAAAAAACATCCGGAAAAAATATCCCAAAGCGCAGATTCTTTGTATCCTGGGGAGTATGGATGCTACCAAAGAAGGATCGCCGTGGCCGGGATACATCGAAAAGGCTGTTGCCGGCTTAAATGATAAAGCCATTTATACCCATATGATCCCCTACAAAAATACCGGTGGCCACCCAAGCGCTAAAGAGCAACAGGTTATGGCCGATGATCTGATAGCCTTCATGGATAAAACGGTGAAGTGGTAACACGATTTAAGGATTAGGCGTGATAGACAAGATTTTTATCTGCTTATCCTTTATCTGGCCCCATTTTTCACCCATTATTATTGCCATCGTTATCGGTAGTGCCTTCCTTGTAAGGTTGCCGGCAGATGTTTGTAGTGCCATCGCTGCCTTCATCAGGTCGTCTGTTTGCTAACGCAACTGCAGCGGCGTCATCGCTTGATTGGTCCGGCTGGTCCGGATCTTTAAAATGACTATTCTCCAGGTGCTCTTCAGCGGGTTGGGTTTGTTTGAAATGAGCATTGATATACGCAATGTTTAGCAATGGATTTGCCTCATCATCGCCAGAAGGAGTGAGGCTGTTCTCTTCAAAGTTTTGCCCGCCCATGCCATGGCCTTCCATTCCGGGGGCATCCTGTTTTTTCATATCGTTTTTTGATGCAGGGAAGCCATGTTGCAGGTCGTCCTCCGTTAAATTATCATCGTCTACGCGGTAAGCATTGGGCTCGTTGTTTTCCTGTGGTTCCGAATGGTTTTTATCTTCATCCAAAAACTCTTTGTCGTTTAGTACCATAGGTTTTTATAAGTTGATATATAATATAATGCCGTATTTTTCCAATTGTTTTAGATTGTTTAGTTTATTAAAGCATAAACCGAGCCCAACTGCATTAAAAAAGCCGATAACCAATTCGTCTTTTATCCTTTATCCTTCCATCTTTTATCTTTCTTATTAGTAGTTTTGAGTAACCAATTATTGAACATGAATAAAGTAGTTAGTGGTGCCGACGAGGCCATCCGCGATATTGAGGATGGTATGACCCTGATGCTGGGTGGCTTTGGTTTGTGCGGTTTGCCCGAGAATTGTATAGCAGCCCTTGTTAAAAAAGGGGTAAAGCAACTCACCTGTATATCCAACAATGCCGGGGTCGATGATTTTGGCATCGGCCTGATGCTGAAGCAAAGGCAAGTAAAAAAAATGATCTCATCCTATGTAGGCGAAAACGCCGAATTTGAACGCCAGTTGCTGAGCGGCGAACTGGAGGTAGACCTGATACCGCAAGGTACCCTGGCTACCCGTTGTATGGCTGCCGGTTATGGCATGCCCGCTGTTTTTACACCGGCCGGAGTAGGTACCGAAGTGGCTATAGGTAAAGAAGTGCGTAATTTTAATGGCAAGGACTACCTGATGGAAATGGCCTTTGATGCCGATTTTGCTATTGTAAAGGCCTGGAAGGGAGATACCATGGGTAATCTTGTTTACAAATCAACCGCCCGCAACTTTAACCCTGTAATGGCCATGGCCGGTAAAATAACCATAGCCGAGGTAGAGGAACTTGTTGAGCCGGGTGAGTTAGAGCCAGATCATATCCACACGCCCGGGATTTACGTACACAGGATTTTCCAGGGGAAAGATTATGAGAAGCGGATAGAGCACAGGACAGTGAGGTCAAAGTAATAAGGATTGAAGGATGAAGGAACAAGGATAAAAGAAACCATAAATGCCGTCATTGCGAGGTACGAAGCAATCCCAAACTATGCAGATCGGCCTGTAAGTCGGGGATTGCTTCGTACCTCGCAATGACGGGTTGAGAAATTTTCAAATCAAATAGATGTTAGACAAACAAGGAATAGCAAAACGGATTGCTAAAGAAATAAAAGACGGTTATTATGTTAACCTGGGGATAGGGATCCCTACACTGGTGGCCAATTACATACCCGAAACGATGGATGTGGTATTACAATCAGAAAATGGTTTACTGGGGATGGGGCCATTCCCTTTTGAAGGTGAGGAAGATGCGGATTTGATCAACGCGGGTAAGCAAACCATCACCATGTTGCCCGGATCAGCCACTTTTGATTCGGCTATGAGTTTTGGGATGATCAGGGCCCGGAAGGTTAACCTCACCATCCTGGGCGCTATGGAGGTATCCGAAAATGGCAATATAGCCAACTGGAAAATTCCCGGTAAAATGGTAAAAGGTATGGGCGGCGCTATGGACCTGGTGGCATCGGCCGAAAACATTATTGTAGCTATGCAGCACGTAAACAAAGCAGGGGAGTCCAAACTACTGGCTCAATGTAGTTTGCCTTTAACAGGTGTTCATTGCGTGAAAAAAATTGTGACTGAACTGGGCGTTTTTGATGTGTTGCCCGAAGGTGGCTTTAAACTATTGGAACGCGCCCCCGGCGTAACCGTAGAGGAAATAATAAAGGCAACATCCGGGAAGCTGATTGTGGAAGGAGAGATACCGGAGATTACGCTCTAATATCAAAAAAAATGAAAATTCTGAGGTTTTTTTTATAATATATGTGTCATTTAATTGTTATATTGCGTATAAGTTCTTAGTTTAATTAAATTATATGATAGGTCTTCCCGAACTAATACTGCTTTTTATATTTTTAGTAATTGCAACACCCATATATTTTCTGCCGTCAATATTAGCTTGCGAAAAATGTAATTACAGGTCGGTATTGTTACTCAACATCTTTTTAGGATGGACCATCATCGGTTGGATAGTTTCGCTGGTATGGGGACTTAAAACGGTAAAAGACCCTTTAAAAAGTTACAGGTTAGGTACATCTGATTGCTGCCCTAAAGTGGAAGCCGAATTGCTCAAATTACAAAACCTGTTTAACGCCGGTGTAATTACCAAGGCCGACTACTATGACCAAACCCGGAAAATTATAGGCAATTAATGAATTTGAAAATTTGAATATGTGCTGATTTGAAAATTAAAGCAGAAAAGCATTTTCAAATCTTCAAATTACCAAATCTTCAAATTAAAATAGCTTCGTTCTCAATTTTGCAGATATCTCCTCTGTTACGCTTATAATGTCATCGGCAACATGATTGTTATTGGTGATTATCTGGTCACATTCATCCTTGTAGGGCAATAAGTATTCTTTATATGCGGGTACTACATGGTTCAGCCATTTATACATCACATCGTCATGCGAATAACCCCGTTCTATCAGGTCGCGTTTAAGGCGGCGCTGCAGGGCTATATCTTCATCGGCATCAATAAATACCTTCATATCCAGCAGTTCAGAAATCTCTTTAAAATGCAGAATGAACAGGCCTTCTACTATTAAAATGGGCGCGGGCTTAATTTCAAGTACCCTGGGAATGGCGTCGGGGTTATTAAAAGTATATTCGTGCTTAAGAATGGCTTCCTTATTTAAAAGCTTACTGATATCCTCCTGGAAATGCTGATGATCAATGGTATCCGGCAAATCGAAGTTATACAGTTTGTTCTCCTCTTTGGTCATGTTATGGGCCACCGGGATGTAATAATCATCCTGTGATACCAGGCATACCTCATCGGGCGTAAAATGCTCCAGGAAACACTTCAAAAAAAAGGTTTTGCCAGAGCCACTTCCGCCGGCAATTCCAATAATATAAGGTTTATTCATTAGGGCTGCCGTAGCTGATGTTCACATTTATACGTTTATCCAAAGCACCTAAAGCATCGGCAGTGTTCTTGGTCATTACAATAAGCACGTTTTTGTTGGCTTCGTTATCGGTAAACCTGCCAACTACTTTTGCATAGGTGGTATGGTTGTTCATGGGGTTAGTGATTTTAATAACGGTACCAATAGGGGCTGTACGGTGTAAAACCAATTCTTTTTTAGGGTCAAGGCTGGTATCATCAACCCATGTGGCTACACCCTTTTCGTTTTTTTCATACAAACCAAAACGATTGGCTTTAAATTTGGCATCAGCGCTGTCAATGGCCATGGTTGATGAATCGGTTTTTAGCGCATCCTGCTTGGCTACTGTCCTGTCTTCGGGAGGCATGCCGCTGCGCACTTTAATGATCTGGCTGGGTTTAAGATCATCAGTGCTTAAGCTGTTAAGGTTCCTGATATCTTCAACCGAAGTATTAAAGCGCTTGGCTATTGAAAATAACGTTTCCCCGGCCGATACTTTGTACTGTTGAACATTATCCTGATTAACCTCAGCAGTTTGCTGAGGAGCAGGCGTAGTTGGTTTTGGTGTACTGGTTACGGGTTGTTGTACGGCAGGTGTTGCCTGTTGGGCAACTGGTTGCTGTGTTACCGGCTGTTGTGATACCGGTTGTTGTGCCTGTGGCTTGGTAGCTGGCGGTTGTACCTGTGGTTTTTGCTGTACAACTGGCGGTTGAACTGTTGGTTTGGTTTGTTGTACAGGTGCCGCTGTTTGCGCGGTTGTTTCGGCAAATGGCTGCTCGGTGGGCACTTTAATAGTACTTCCAATTCTTAGCGGGGCATTGTTATTAAACTGTATAATTACTTTGGGGCTTACATTATAGCGCCTGCCAATAGAGTAATAGTTGTCTTTTGGATCAAGTTTGTGAATAATAACTTTTTTGCCGTTCTGGTTTTCAACGCCGATAGAATCAACAGCGGTATTTGCAAAAAGCGATATAGAAAATGTGAGTAAGGGGGCGATCAATAAAAGGATCTTTAATTTCATAATAAGTTACAATACAGTGTTTTATAAATTTAAAACTATTAACGCTGACCTGTTTTTAAGGTAGATCAGTTTATTCTTATGTACTACAAACGCCTCGGGTTGCAATTTTTGTATATTGGTTTGCAACAAATCGTGGTAAACAACAGCGTTTTCATCATTAAAAATATAAAGATGCTGCTCCATTTGTTCGGCCAAAAATGTGTGCAAAGATACAATTCTATAATTATTGTGCTCCATGTAATGTACCGTATTTCCGAAAGGATCTGCGGGCACAGCAACATGTTTTAAAAATTGGGCAGGGAGTATTTGCGCGCTTACAATATGGTTATCCAATTCTGTATCAATAACCGACTGATAGGCCCTTAAAGCAGTCCCGGTTTTTATATCGGCCAGTAATAATTTCTTAGGCTGAATTTGTGCGTTGTAAACTACCGGTCCGTTTACTGTGAGGCGGTCAAAAGCCAGGGTATAATTGCTCCAAAGTATTTGCCCGTTAACACCATCAATGGCCACCAGGCCTTTATGTGCAGGCCCGGTTTCTGATTGATAATTGTGGATGAGCAGTACGCCGTTAAAAGCCGCCTCGATGCCGGTGAGCCATCTTTCGGGTGTGCTCAGGTTGCTAAAGTTCAGGGCTCCGCTGGTGAGTTCTATCGAGGTGAAAGTCACTTTTTTATCTTCGCTGCTGCGTACCTCCAGGAATATAATGTTGCTTATTTCATCAATTTCCATGCGCCATATGGCGTACTTGCATTGGTGTTGAATGAATGGTAGCAGCTTTGTCATAAAGTTTACAAATATGATTTATTATATTCAAACTGTTTAATTTTACCAAACAATGCTATCAATCCTGTGTTAAAAAAACTAAAATCACTATTCATATGAACGCCGAAGAAATAAGCTTAGAAGAAGTAAAAGTAAAACCTGTTGTTGACCATCTTAACGACCTGTTAGCCAATTATCATATCCATTATCAAAAACTGCGTGGCTGCCATTGGAATGTTAAAGGCTCAAGCTTTTTTACCCTGCACATTAAGTTTGAAGAGTTGTACACTGCCGCGCTGCTTACCATTGATGAGCTGGCCGAGCGGATCCTGTCGTTAGGTAAACCACCTTATAGCACTTTTAAAGATTATATCACAACCTCGCAGATTAAAGAAATACAAACAATAGGTTTAAAAGATACCCTGATGGTTAAAGCCATTATTGAAGACCTGGCTGCTTTAATTGCTAAAGAAAGAGAAATACTGGACATTACCGCCGAAGCAGGCGACGATGGTACCAACGATATGGTGAACCGTTTTATGCAGTTTAACGAAAAAAATACCTGGATGCTGCGTTCGTTTGTAAACGAGGATTAAACAGTACCTGCTTATAAAATTAGAAAGCCGCTTGTATTTACAGGCGGCTTTTTTAGTAAAATATGTTCCGTCTCCGCAGGGTCTCTCAAAGAGGACCCTGCGGTTGTACAAGCCCGTATTGTTCGCGAAAGCCGCGTTTATGTGAGGTGATTACGATACCTCAGGGTCCTCTGCGAGAGACCCCGAGGGGACAAGAAACTCTTTTGTCATGCTGAACGTAGTGAAGCATCTATTATTCGCCATGCTTATTCGCCCTGTACAGTCTGCGAGTAGATCCTTCACTGCGTTCAGGATGACAAATCTTTTAAAACATTGAAGGTCAAAAAGTCTCMCCTACCGGGGGAGATTTAGAGGGGGCTTACACCCCAAAAATGTCGCATTTGCACTTTAATACTTTGAAAAATTGCCCTAATTTTATCAAAGGAAAATCATCTTAATAAATTGAAAAATGGAAACGCTAAATAAAACAGCCATCACAGTTGAGTGTACAGTAAACGCTCCTGTTGAAAAAGTTTGGGATTTTTGGGCAAAGCCAGAGCATATTACTAAGTGGTGCAATGCATCTGACGATTGGCATGCCCCTTATGCCGACAATGACCTGCGCAAGGATGGTAAGTTTAAAACCACCATGGCCGCCAAAGATGGTAGTTTCAGTTTTGATTTTGGAGGTGTTTATACCAACGTAAAGGAATACAGCCTGATTGCATACACGATGGATGATGGCCGGAAAGTAAAAGTTGACTTTATTAGCCAGGATGGTACAACCCGGCTGATAGAAACATTTGAGCCCGAAACTACTAACCCCATAGAAATGCAGCAGGGAGGATGGCAGGCAATTCTTGACAACTTTAAAAAGTATGCCGAAGCTAATAAGTAATGAAAAATGAGCTTGTTTCGCAGTACAAAGC